>NZ_FR886638.1:0-31675 GCF_000436575.1 Clostridium sp. CAG:265 | reverse complement strand
CAAATCATCAGTTTATTTAATAATGATCCTGAATTAACTACATTAGCAATAAAAGGAATTAGAATATATTTATTAATGATGCCTGTAGTAGGAATAAATATTGTTGCCACAAGTTACTATCAATCAATTGGTAAAGCTAAAATATCTATGTTTGTAAGTCTTTTAAGGCAAGTAATATTATTAATTCCATTTACAATAATCTTACCTAAGTTTATTGGATTAGATGGTGTTTGGGCAGCGGGCGCTTGTGCTGACTCACTTTCAGTTATTATAACATTAATATTACTTAAAAAAGAATTTAAACAACTTGATAAAATGCAGTTAGAAAAAATTGCTTAGTTGTACTATATTTTAACTACTTTATAATTACATTATATACAAAAAGGGAATTCAAATACGAATTCCCTTTTTTAGCTAGTATTAAATATTCTTTTAATACAACCTCTTTATAATATATCTTAATTATTTAAAATTATTTCTTCTTTTTTCTGAAAGATAGAGCACTACCAATAGATAATGATAATAATCCTAACATTGTTAAAGAACCTTCAACACCTGTTTGTGGTAATTTTGTTTGTGATTTTTTATCTTCAGAATTACCTATATTTGAGTTTCCAGTATTAGGCTTAACCTCTACATAATTATTTGAATTATCTTTATCCACAGTTTCTGAATCATTTTCATTTGGTTTATTATTATCACTACTTACATCATCTTTTTTATTATTACTTGAGCCATTGGTAGAATTATTTGAATTTGGTTTATTGTTATCTACATTCGGCTTGTTATCTTCATTTGGTTTATTACTATCATCACCTGGTTTATTATCTGTATTTGGTCTATCTTGTTTACTTCTTATTCTAACAGATACATTAACATCTTTGTAACTATTATCTTCATAAGTTACTCTAACAATAACAGTATGCTCTCCCACAGTAGTTGGAATATCTCCTATTATTTCTTTTCTTATATTAACTGAATTATCACTTATTGCAATATTATCTAAAATAACTGACGCTAAATCAATTTCATCATCGTAGCATTCTAAGTTACCATTAATCACTTCTGCTGGATATATTTCATTTTGTGTTGGTAAAGCTTTAGTTCCTTTATAAATAATAGTTGGAACCATTTCTCTAATAATTTCTTGATTTATTATTGGATCTCCTACTGGTTGTCCTTTATTTGTTTTTTGAATTGTTGTTACCTTTTTAATACCAGCTTTTCCTTCTACTCTTTTTTCTTCTCCAATATATAAATTAGGATCTTCTATTACTTTTTCTATAATTGGAATTTCTACATTGTCATCCACTTTAACAATTTCATCATAAATCTTTTTAGTTCCTTTGTAAATAACAGTTGGAACCATTTCTCTAATAATTTCTTGATTTATTATTGGATCTCCTACTGGTTGTCCTTTATTTGTTTTTTGAATTGTTGTTACCTTTTTAATACCAGCTTTTCCTTCTACTCTTTTTTCTTCTCCAATATATAAATTAGGATCTTCTATTACTTTTTCTATAATTGGAATTTCTACATTGTCATCCACTTTAACAATTTCATCATAAATCTTTTTAGTTCCTTTATAAATAATAGTTGGAACCATTTCTCTAATAATTTCTTGATTTATTATTGGTTCTCCTACACGAACACCATTTTCTGTTCTCCATATCTTAGTTGTTCTAATACTTCCTGATATTCCAGGTTCTGTACGTGTTTCATCTTCCCATAAATTTGAGTCTTCTCTATTAATAACTTCTATAGGAATCTCTGTTTCTGTTACTTCTTTATCTTCTGATACAATAACTTTAGAATTATATATAGATGTTGTAAAATCATTAGTATTTACTAAATACCATTGTAAAATCTTTGTTTTTAATTTTTGTACTTCTTTTACATTCTGAGCCATTGGTTGTGAATTAGTTTTATTACTTTCCATCATCTTTAAATCTTTTTCTACTGCTTCATTCATTAACTGTTGTAATTCTTCATAATTTTTGAAGTAGTCTGTTTCTTTTAAATCTGATAGCTTATCAATTCTACGTTTAAACATATCCTTTTTAAATTCAGTTAAGCTTCCATTATATTTAGAATCTAAAATAGCATTTAATGCTTCCTTATCATTTGAATATTTATTAGAAACATATGAAACCATACCTTCACTATATCCATATTCAGCTAATAATTCATATGCATATCTTTTAAATGTTATCTCCCCTGTTGAACCTTCATCATTTTGAATACCTGCATATATTGGCTCTAATAATGGTGCAACATAATATCCATTTTGCTCAGTTGTTCCTACAGTTGCATTACCTTTAAATTTTAGTCTTCCTGATACAATATTTTTTTCAATTAAATCATCAATTGTGTTTAAAGTACTTGCAATACTTTCATCTATATGCTTAAATGTATCATTGCTTTTATTTTCAGTATTAGGAGCTTTTTCTGGTGTTAATTCCAATTGATTAAATAATATTGCTTTTTCTGAATTAGTTCTTCTTAATGATGATATTGCTTCAGCATAATCTAATGTATATATAACATCCATTAATCCTTGCATATAATCTTTTAAGTCAGATTCTTGCATAAATCTATTAGGTGAAGCATTTTGTACTCTTCCTTCTCCTAACTTATATGCTAAATTTAAATTAAATATTGGCTCATATTCAGATAATCCAACTGTATTATTTAAACTTTCAAACATTCCTGTAGCAAAAGTTTCTGCACCTTTACCAGTTCTCCTACCATATCCGTTAAGCCAAACTTTTTTATCTAATAAATGTGTTAATTCATGTGTATAAGTAGATTGTCCTCTATCAGTTAATGTTTTTGATAAATATAATTTAACTAAATTATCTCCTGATGCTTCTCCATCTACAAACATATAATTAGAATAAAAATCAAGAGGAGTAATAAACTCACGAACCCCACTTAATGTTTCACCATACTTAGGAGCCCATAAATCTCTTGTACTTCCTTCACCATATTTTCTCATAGTATCAATTATAATAATATTATTTCCATTTAAAAGTGTATCTCTCTTATTACTAATACGATACCAAAAATCTAAAAATTCTTCTTGCTTATTAGCTGTTTCTTGTAAATCAGCTTCAAATTTTCTTTTTGACTCATTATAATTACTTTCTTTTCTATCAACATATGTATCTACCAACCCATAACTCACTGTGCTCATTGTGCTAATAACATAAATATTATCTTGACTAAGAGATAATAATGGAATTAAATGATCACTTAATTTAGGATCATTTTTCATTTTATTGTAAAAAGAAGTATCTACATTTTGATTACTACTTTTAGCTTCAACAATATAAGCATTACTTCTATCTTTAAACCACTCACTAGCACTCATAGCTGGATAATATTTATTTAAAGAATTTTCTATAAAATCAAAAATAGTATTATCTTTAGTAATTGGTGCAATTTTCTTTTCATAAGTCTTTGCAGTATTTTTAAGCTCTAAATCTGAAAAACTCACTTCACCTATATCCATTAATGCTGAAAATCCACTTAAACTTTGTGGATAATTATATAAAATTAAATCCTTTGCAACTTCACCTTTAAAATCAAAACTATAATTTCTCTCTAAATAAGATAATGCTATTAATATTTCATTTCTTTTACTAATAATATATTGAGATGAAAAATATGGGTCATTATCAAATAACTTCTTTAATATTGTATCTAAATTATTTTGCACATATTCAAAGCTTTTTCTTAAATCAAGTTTATCCATACAAAAACTTTTAAGACGTTCATTTATTTGATCTTGAGTTGGTTCTACTCCTAATTCTTTTTTTAATTGATTTTTAACATCTTGTTTATCCCATAATGAAACATATGGATTTAAAATAGTATATAAATCATCATATTTAACTTCTTTAAAGCTTTGTTTTACTTTTTGAATTTTTTCTTCTACAGTTTCATTAAAAGCATATTCTTCAATAGCTTCATCTTCTTTTTCATCAATAACTTCATCTTGAATAATGCTTTCAGTTATAGATGTTTCTTCTTCTACAAAATTTTTATCTAATTCATCACTTACATAATCCTCTTTTTGTGTAATATTTTCACTTAAATCTTCATTTGTAGAGTATGTTTCTTGTATAGAAGTATTTTCATTGATTAAAATAGATGCTGAAGCTATTTCTGTAAAAAAACATACTGAAACTGCCACTGAAACTACTCCAAAAGAGTATTTTCTAAGAGCATATTTAATTATCTTCTCACCTTTATTTAACGATAATTTTTTCATTAGTTACCCCCCTAATATAATTCTTTAATATAATTCCTATAATACACTATTAATATCTTTTAATAAATATAGTTATATATATATATCAGAAAATTCAATATTACATTTCTCTATAAGACTATCTTTCTGCATTAAAGGATTATATATTTTTTCATTTGTTATATTTATCGGTAAATAAAATGAAAACTGAGTACCATTATCTATATTATCTAAAAATATTTCTCCTCCATGCATTTCTATAAACTTTCTACATAAAAATAATCCTATACCACAACCTTCATTTTTCCTATTTAACGAATTATCTCCTTTATGAAATCTTTCAAATATTTTTTCTCTATCGTTAAATTCTATATTGGAACCATAATTTTTAACAGATATATATACTCTATTTAATTCTACATTTGTCTTTATTTTTATTTCAATATCTGTATGGAGCTGAGAAAATTTAATGGCATTAGATATTAAATTAAGCATAATTCTTTCAATTTTATCTTCATCACAAGCTAAAATTATTTCTTCACTATCTGTATCAAAAATTATATTTCTTTTCTTTTCACTTGCATATAATACAGTAGACATAACTATTTCTTCTAAAACACTAACAATATTACAATTTACTAAGTTCAATTTATCTGAATCACTATTTACTTTCGTTATATCCATAACATTGTTCACCAATCTCAATAATCTATATGAATTTTGCTTTAATATGTTTAAATATTCTTTATATTTTTCATCGCCTAATGGCTTATTATGTAAATTCAATAATTGCACAATAGCAAGTATTATATTAATAGGAGTTCTAAATTCATGAGACATATTAGATAAAAATTCCACCTTCATGGTTTCTAATTTAATAAACTCTTCTAATTCCCTTTTCTTATCGGTTATATATTTAATTTCACTTTTATTTTCCATCTGTTTAACTATATATCCTATTTTACTTAAAGTTTCATTTAAATAAGATTCCTCTTTAGTAAAACAATTTTTACTTTCATCATAAGTTATTACTACTAACCCAAATAATTTATTCGCTAGTTCTATATGCCTAATTTCTAAACTTTCTTTTTTTTCTTTAAACATTTCTAATTTATTATATATTTCTTCATATTTATCTTTAATAATTTCTTTACTACATAACTTATTTTCTATTTCTTTATTTATATGTATATCTACATTAAAATTATTTTCTTCTTCATTTTCGCTTAAATAAAATTTAAATTTCTCACTATCTTTATCATATAAAAATATAGATATATTCTTATATTCAACAATATTTTTTATTTCTTTTAACAATAAATGAATAGTTTTTTTAGTATTATATCTTTTTTCTTCATGTATATTTAAATAACTCATTAAGTTTGATTCAATTTCTAATTGTACATTCTTATCTAATGATATCTCTCGTGCTACTCCTCCTATAATTTCTTTTTTATTCTCTTTATGTAAAATAAATTTATATACCTTATGCCATATTTCATTATCATCTATTTTACTATACTCTTCATTATAAATATCAGCTTTTTTCTCTATAACTTCTATATCTGTTTTATCACATTCCTTAGCAATATCATATTCTCTAAATTCATAATCAGTTTTTCCTATTATTTCTTCTTTACTAATCCCTAACTTTTCTGCACCTAATTTATTTATGTATATATATTTTTTTTCATCATCTTTTAACCATATTTGATAAGGTAATTTATCTAATATTTCTTCCAAATCTTCTATGGTATAAAATCTTGTTATTTTATCCTTTACTTTCATTTCTAAATTCCCTCCAATTATCCTCTATTCTAATATTATTATAATTTTATAAATAATTCCATAAATTCCTCATTAAAAATAATACGAATTTTGTAAGAACTCTATCCTTATTTTTTATATACTTGTATAAAAAACATATAAAAAAACGAAGGATTTCTCCTTCGCTTTTTTATATGGCCCATTTTTTGTCCCCAGTAAAAGAAACATTTAGCCATTTATTATAATCTATATGTTTTATCGCATCATAAACTTTTTCTCTAACACAATCCATTTGATCTAAATCTTTTAATTTACTTTCTTCATTATATATAAAATCTATTTCAATTCTTAACTCTCCACCAATTTTTGATACTCTTGATATTGAATCTTCAAATTTATATTCTTTCTCAATTTCTTTTACAATAAAATATATATCATCATTGATTTCATCATTTGCTTTTACACATAATATTTCCTTAAAGGAATTTATAAAAGATTGTATAGGCATCTTTATGAATACAACTGATACCATAATTACCATCATTGGATCTATATATACATTGAGCCAAGAAAACCTTGTATTTCTAAGAATCATAGCTATTACAAAGCCTACCAATACACCAATACTTAATAAAGTATCCATAAGCCATTGACTTGCTTCAACTTTAACCATTTCTGAAGAAATTTTTTCACCTTTTTCCTTCATAAAAATATATACACCACCGCACCCTACAACTGATACAATAGAATATATTAATGCTGAACCATATTCTACACTATTTCCGCCATTCACTATATCCTGTATAGCTCCTATCAAAGAATATAAACACATTCCTCCTATGATAAGTGATTTTAAGGATATAACTAAAGGTTCCAATATATATTTGCCAAAAGGATATTTATCTAATTCCTTCTTAGCCATAAAATTATTTATATATAAAGACAACATTGTTAACGCTAAACTGATAAATGAATATAATCCATCAAATATAATCATTTCAGATTGTACAGTTCATCCCCATGCTATACCAAATAGTGCAAAGAATAACGCACCTACCATTGATATTTTTAAAATTTTATTTTCTAGTTTCATTATCTTCACCTCTATTCAAGTTTTACTCTATACAAATATAATACGCTAAATCATCACTCTTGGTAATGATTAAAATGCTACCTTTTTACAACTTTATCCTTATATTCAAGTTTAATTTTTTATATCAAAAAGCATAAATGTACTTAAATAAAGATTAAAATACGGTATTATTATTAGTTTTTTTCTTATTTTTATATTATATCCTACTTAATATAGACATGTCTTTCAATAAAAGATGTAAGAGTGTTATATTGTTACATCTTTTACACTTTCATATTATGGTATACTATTCATAGAATATTATTACATTAACACAGGAGAGATATAAATTATGAATACATTAATTGATTTATTTTTCACTTTCTGCCGAATTGGAGGATTAACTTTTGGTGGTGGCTATGCCATGCTTCCAATGATTCAAAAAGAAATTGTTGAAGAAAAAAAATGGGCTACCGAAGAAGAAGTTCTAGATTATTATGCTGTAGGGCAATGTACACCAGGCATAATCGCTGTAAACACAGCAACTTTCATTGGCTATAAAGTTCAAGGAATAATTGGTGCAATAGTTGCAACATTAGGAGTTGTTTTTCCTTCCTTAATAATAATAACTATTATTGCGGCCTTATTAAAAAACTTTGCAAGCTATGCCATTATACAGCATGCTTTCTCTGGTATACGTGTAGTCGTTATTGCCTTAATTATTAGCGCCATATTAAAACTAGCCAAAACATCTATTAAAAATTCTATAACATTAATAATTGCTATTTTGGCATTTATCTCAGTAGCATTTGTAAACTTATCACCAATCTATATAGTAGTTGCAGCTGCATGTGTTGGATTAATATCAAAATTAATAAGGGGTAGAAAATAATGATTTATATAACTTTATTTTATGAATTTTTTAAAATAGGATTATTTGCCATAGGTGGAGGTCTCTCTACACTTCCTTTCTTATATGATCTCTCTGAAAGATACCCTTGGATAACTACAGATAGTATTGCTGATATGGTTGCCATCTCCCAATCTACACCAGGTCCACTTGGAATAAATATGGCTACATATGCAGGATATCAAGGTGGTGGTCTTTTAGGTGGAATTATTGCTACCATTGGACTTATTACACCATCAATAATTATAATTATTATAATTGCTCATATTTTAAACAAGTTCAAAGAAAGTCCTTATGTGGAATCTGTATTTTATGGCTTAAGACCTGCTGTTACAGGCCTTATAACTGCTGCTGGTTTTGCAGTATTTAAAATCACCATTCTTAATATGTCAAAATTTAATATTACAAATAAACTTTTAGATATCATTAACTATAAAGCTACACTACTATTAATAGGTATATTTGTAATAATGAAATATTTTAAAAAACACCCTATTTTCTATATCTTCTTAGGAGCACTAGCAGGAATATTATTTAAAATATAACTATATATAATAAAAAAAGAACTATTTAATATGATTGTTCATTGCAAAATAACTTGAACACTCATTATTTAAATTAGTTCTTTTTTTACTTTTCTCTTATTTAAAGTTTACATTTTTTACATGCAATGTTATATTATTAACATGTGTATATACATATGACAACTGTATGAGAGAGGTAATTTAAAATGGACTTAAAAAAAGAAATTAATTTATTGAAAACAGAAAAAAACGCTTTAATATTGGCACATTATTATCAGCGACCAGAAATTCAAGAAATAGCTGATTATGTAGGGGACTCGTACTATTTAAGTAAAATTGCGAAAGATAGTCCTAATAAACTTATAGTATTTTGTGGTGTTAAGTTCATGGCTGAAAGTGCAAAAATACTTTCCCCAGAAAAAACTGTACTTCTTCCAGCTCTTGATGCTGGATGCCCAATGGCTGATATGGCTGACGTAGATGGCTTAGTAGAACTTAAAGAAAAACACCCTGATGCTGCTGTAGTATGCTATATCAACTCAACTAGTGATGTAAAAGCTCTTTGTGATGTTACAGTAACTTCATCAAATGCCTTAAAAGTGATTAAAAAGCTGCCTCAAAAAAAAATCATCTTCCTTCCTGACAAAAATCTAGGAGGATATATTGCAGAACAAATGCCAGAAAAAGATTTTATATTATGGAACGGATTTTGTGTTACTCATAAAAAGATTAGTAGTGAAAACATATTAAAATCTAAAAATGCAATAAATGATATTGTTGTTTTAGCTCATCCAGAATGTGAAAAAGAAATTAGGGATTTAGCAGACTATATAGGAAGTACAGGTGAAATGATAAACTATGCTACTAATTGCCCTGCTAAAAACTATCTTGTTTGTACTGAAGAAGGGATTCACTATGAATTAAGCAAAAGAAATCCTGATAAAAACTTCTATTTCCCTGGTACAAGCACCCTATGTCCTAATATGAAAAAAACAAGGTTAGAAGACATTGCTAACGTATTAAAAAATAATTGCAACGAAATAACTATAGAAGAAGAGGTTAGATTAAAGGCTTTAAATTGTTTATTAAATATGCATGAATTGGCTAGGTGATATATATGAATAAGATAATTAATATTGATACTGATATTGTAATAGTTGGTTCAGGAATTGCCGGATTATATTCTGCACTAAATATTCCTGAAAAATATAGCATAACTATTGTCACAAAAAAAGCTCTAGAAGATAGTAACAGTGCCTTAGCTCAAGGTGGAATATGTGTTTCTAAAGGTGAGTATGATATTAAACCATATATTGAAGATACTTTAAAAGCTGGTAAATATGAAAATGATATAGACGCTGTCACTACTTTAGTTAAAGAGTCAAAAGAAAACATAGACAAGCTTATTGAGTATGGAGTTGTTTTTGATAAAAAACATGGTAATCTTTGTTATACAAAAGAAGCTGCTCACTCTACCAATAGAATTCTTCATGTCAAAGATGAAACTGGTAAATATATAATGGAAGCTCTTTGCCAAAAGATAAAGTTAAGAAAAAATACTCTTATTTTAGAAAATACATTATGTGCAGATATAATTGAAAATAAAAACAGCTGCCATGGAATAATTGCACTAAATAATAATATTCAATATAGTATTCATTCACAATTTGTCATTATGGCTACAGGCGGAATTGGTGGATTATTTAAAAATTCTACTAATAAACGTCATATAACTGGTGATGGACTTAGTATTTGTAAGAAACATAATATTAAATTGAAAAATTTAAACTATGTGCAATTCCATCCAACGGCCTTATATATTAAAGATTCAAATGACAGAAGACTTCTTATATCTGAGAGCGTCCGTGGAGAAGGTGCTTTAATAAGAAATAAGAAAGGTGAACATTTTATAGATGAACTACTTCCTCGTGATGTGGTTGCTAATGCAATTTATGCTGAACTTAATTCTTCTAACGAAGAATGTGCTTATCTTGATTTAAGCACTATGGAACCTAAATATATCAAGAATAGATTTCCTTATATATATAAAGAATGTTTATCTCATGGTATAGATATTACTAAAGAATATATTCCTATCCATCCAGTACAACATTACTTTATGGGAGGAATAGAAGTTGACTTAAACAGTAAATCTTCCATGGAAAAACTTTATGCCGTTGGAGAATGTAGCTGTACTGGAGTTCATGGAGCCAATAGGCTTGCTAGTAATTCTTTACTAGAAGGATTAGTATTTTCCAAGCGTGCTGTTAATGATATACTAAGCAAATTTACAGAATATCAAGTACCATATGAAACTGAAAGTTTTAAAGCTTCATCTATGAAACTAGCTGAAACAGAGTTATTTAATACTGCTATTAATTTATTTAAAGATGTGATTGGAGAAAAGAAAAATGAATTGGTTAATTGTTGATGAAATAATTAAAAATGCACTTAAAGAAGATATTCCCTCTGAAGATATAACAACCATTCCCATTGTAACTGAAGATAGCCTTTGTAGCGTAAATTTAATATCAAAAGAAGATGGTATTTTAGCCGGTGCTGAGGTCTTTGCAAGAGTTTTTTACTTACTAGGTGAAGTTGATGTTTCTTTTAATAAAGAAGATGGAGATATATTAAAAAAAGGTGAAATAATAGCTATCATCAAAGGTAAAACAAAAAATGTACTTTTAGGAGAAAGAGTTGCTTTGAACTTATTACAACGAATGTGTGGCATAGCAACTTTAACAAATAATTTTAGCAAAAAACTTATAGGAACCAATGCTAAATTAGCTGATACTCGCAAAACTACTCCTAATCTTAGGATTTTAGAAAAATATTCAGTAAAAATTGGTGGTGGAATAAATCATCGATGTAATTTATCTGATGGTATATTGATAAAAGATAATCATATTGATGCTGCTGGTTCAATTACTAATGCTATTAATTTAATTAGAAAAAACTCTTCCTTTGTAAGAAAAATTGAAGTTGAAACTGAAAACTTAGATATGGTTAAAGAAGCATTAACATGCAATGCTGATATAATAATGCTAGACAATATGTCTATAGATGAAATGAAAAAATCTGTAGAAATTATTGGTAATAAAGCTATTATTGAAGCCTCTGGCAACGTAAATATGGACACTATCCGTTCTATTGCAGAAACAGGAGTAAACTTAATATCTGTAGGAGCTTTAACACATTCATACAAATCTTTTGACATAAGTATGAAAAATTTAATTTTACTTTAATACATTTTTAGTATACAACTTAATATGATAATATTAAAAAAGATATTGTTACAATATTAACAATATCTTTTGTTTTCTTATGGAATTTTAGTATTTTAATTTGCCTTAAACAGTCTATTATATTTTTATATTTTATTGAATTTTCAGTAAATTCAAACTTCTAAAAATAATATTTATATTTATTTTCTATAACCACTAACTCTAGTATTTTCAACGGTTTTATGGTTTTTCTTTTTTTTTAAAATCGTTTAAATTTCTATTGCATTTTTCCAATAAAAGTGATATATTTTATTTAACAACTATTATTAATTAATAGTAATTTTTTCCAAATAGATTGTGTAACAATCGTTAAATTTTTGTATAAAAAAGAGGGGATCAAACATGATGAAGGAATGGAATAACTTTAAACCAGGTAACTGGACTAAGGAAATCGATGTAAGAAACTTTATTCAACTTAACTACACTCCATACGAAGGAGATGATAGTTTCTTAGCTGGCGCTACTGAAGCTACAACTAAGTTATGGGCTGAAGTTAGTGAATTATTCAAAAAAGAAAGAGAAAACGGTGGAGTTTTAGATGTAGATACTGAAACAGTTTCAGGAATCAATGAATATGCTCCTGGATATATAGATCAAGCTTTAGAAAAAATCGTTGGTGTTCAAACTGATGCACCTTTAAAGAGAGCTGTTATGCCTCAAGGTGGTATAAGAATGGCAGAAAGTGCTGCTAAATCTTATGGATTTGAAGTATCTGATAGAATATCTGAAATATTCTCAAAATATAGAAAAACTCACAACCAAGGTGTTTTCGATGCTTATACTGATGAAATGAGATTAGCTAGAAAATCTGGTATAATTACAGGTCTTCCAGATGCTTACGGTAGAGGAAGAATCATAGGTGATTACAGAAGAGTTGCTCTATACGGGGTTGACAGATTAATCGAAGATAGATTAGTTCAAAAGAAATCTTTAGAAGTTAAAACTATTGATGAAGACGTAATTAGATTAAGAGAAGAAATTTCTGATCAAATAGTTGCATTAAAAGAATTAAAAGCTATGGCTGCTTCTTATGGATTAGATATATCAGGACCAGCTTCAAATGCTAAAGAAGCTGTACAATGGTTATACTTTGGATTCTTAGCTGCTATAAAACAACAAAACGGTGCTGCTATGTCATTAGGTAGAACTTCTACTTTCTTAGACATCTACATCGAAAGAGATTTACAAAACGGTGTTATCACTGAAGAAGAAGCTCAAGAAATAATGGACCACTTCGTAATGAAGTTAAGATTAGTTAAGTTCTTAAGAACTCCAGAATACAACGACTTATTCTCAGGAGATCCAACTTGGGTTACTGAATCAATCGGTGGTATGGGATTAAACGGTAAAACATTAGTAACTAAGAACTCATTCAGAGTACTTAACACACTTTACACTTTAGGACCATCACCAGAACCAAACTTAACAGTTTTATGGTCAACTAGATTACCTCAAGGATTCAAAGATTTCTGTTCAAAGGTATCAATTGACACAAGTTCAGTTCAATACGAAAATGATGATTTAATGGCTCCATACTGGGGAGATGACTATGCTATCGCTTGTTGTGTATCTGCAATGAGAGTTGGTAAGCAAATGCAATTCTTCGGTGCAAGAGTTAACTTAGCTAAAACTTTACTATACGCTATAAACGGTGGTAGAGACGAAAAATCAGGTGTTCAAGTTGGACCTCAATTAGCTCCATTAACTGGTGAATATTTAACTTACGACGAAGTAATGAACAGATTTGAAATAATGACAGACTGGTTAGCTAACCTTTATGTTAATACTTTAAATGTAATTCACTACATGCATGATAAATATTCATATGAAAGCTTACAAATGGCTTTACATGATAGAGATGTATTCAGAACAATGGCTTGTGGTATAGCTGGTTTATCTGTTTGTGCAGACTCATTATCAGCAATCAAATACGCTAAAGTTAAGCCAATAAGAAACGAAGAAGGAATAGCTGTTGATTTCGAAGTTGAAGGAGATTTCCCTAAATACGGAAACGATGATGATAGAGTTGATGAAATTGCTGTATACTTAGTTGAAAACATGATGAAGAAAATCAGACAAAACAAGACTTACAGAAATGCATACCACACTCAATCAGTATTAACTATAACTTCAAACGTTGTTTATGGTAAGAAAACTGGTACTACTCCATGTGGTAGAAAAGCTGGTGAACCATTTGCTCCAGGTGCTAACCCAATGCACGGAAGAGATAACAGTGGATCTTTAGCTTCATTAAACTCAGTTGCTAAATTACCATATGAACATTCACAAGATGGTATCTCAAATACATTCTCAATAGTACCAGATGCTTTAGGAAAATCTGCTGAAGATAGAATAACTAACTTAAGTGCTATGATGGATGGATACTTTGGTCAAGATGCTCATCACTTAAACGTAAATGTATTTAACAGAGAAACTTTATTAGATGCTATGGATCATCCAGAAGAATATCCACAATTAACTATCAGAGTTTCAGGATATGCTGTTAACTTCATTAAATTAACAAGAGAACAACAATTAGACGTTATAAACAGAACATTCCACAAATCAATGTAATTTATAATGTTTAAAATGTAATAAGGGATAGCCTTAGCTATCCCTTATTTTTTATTATAACACTTCTATTTCAACTACATCGTATCCCTCATCTTCAATTACTTCTTTTAAAGCTTCATCATTAGCTGTAGTTTCAACTATTGCATTTTTCCCTTCTAAGCTAACTTCAACTGAAGTAACTCCATCTAAATCTTCTAAAGCTGCTTTAACATGACCTACACATTTATTACAACTCATTCCTTCAATTAATATTTTCTTTTTCATAAAATCCTCCTTTATAAAATTAATGATTATCTAAATCTTTTTAGTCTTAGTGCATTTAAAAGTACTGATACTGAACTAAAACTCATGGCTGCTGCTGCAATCATTGGATTTAATAATGGACCACCAAAGATATGAAGCACTCCCATGGCAACTGGTATTCCTAAAACATTATAACCAAATGCCCAGAATAAATTCTCTTTTATATTCTTAATAGTTGCTTTGCTTAACCTAATTGCAGTAACAACATCTTTTAAATCACTTTTCATAAGAACAATATCTGCTGATTCAATGGCAACATCAGTTCCTGATCCAATGGCTATTCCTACATCTGCCTGTACAAGAGCTGGTGCATCATTTATTCCATCACCAACCATGGCTACTTTTCTATTTTTCTCTTGCAGCTTCTTCACTTCATTAGCCTTATCTTCCGGTAATACTTCTGCTAAAACCATATCTATTCCCACTGATTTTGCAATAGCTTCTGCTGTCTTTTTATTATCTCCTGTAATCATTGCTACTTTAACATTCATTTTCTTTAATTCTTCAATAGCAGCTTTACTATTTTCTTTTACAGTATCAGCTACTGCTATTATACCACTTAATTTATTATTTATAGCAATATACATTGGTGTCTTTCCTTCCGCTGCAAGCTTATCACTTTCAGCATGTAAAGACTCTATATCTATATAATTTTCTATCATTAATTTCTTATTACCTAATAATATATCTTTTCCTTCAATAGTAACTTCTATTCCATGTCCTGGCACAGCTTTAAAATCTTCAATTTTTTTTAATTCTAAGTTTTTATCTTCTGCTTCTTTTACTATGGCTTCTCCTAAAGGATGTTCTGACCCCTTTTCTGCACTAGCTGCTAAAGCTAATACTTCTTCTTCTTTTATACCTTGGCAAATTATATCAGTAACTTTAGGCTTTCCTTCAGTTATTGTTCCTGTTTTATCAAATACTATAGTATCTATTTTATATGTTGTTTCTAATGCTTCTCCACCTTTAATTAACACACCATTTTCAGCACCTTTTCCTGTTCCAACCATAATTGCTGTTGGTGTTGCTAATCCTAATGCACATGGACATGCAATTACTAATACTGAAATAAATATAGTTAAAGCAAATACAGTAGTTTCACCTGCAATAAGCCATCCTATTGTTGCTATTATTGCTAACCCCATAACCGTTGGTACAAAATATGCAGCAATAATATCTGCCATTTTAGCTATTGGTGCTTTTGTTCCCTGTGCTTCCTCCACTAACTTTACAATTTGTGCTAAAGCTGTATCTTTTCCAACTTTAGTAGCTTTGTATTTTATAAAACCAGATTTATTTATACTAGCTCCTATGACAGTATTTCCTATGTTTTTTTCTACAGGAATACTTTCGCCTGTGAGCATTGATTCATCAATAGAAGTGCTTCCCTCTATAATTTCACCATCCACCGGCAATTTTTCACCTGGCTTCACTAAAATTACATCCCCTACTATAACTTCATCTATAGGAATACTTAATTCTTTTCCATCCTTAATGATAGTTGCAGTTTTAGGTGCTAATCCCATAAGCTTCTTGATAGCCTCTGAAGTTTTACCCTTTGATACAGCTTCCAAATATTTTCCTAAAGTAATTAATGTTAAAATAACTACTGCTGATTCAAAATATAAATGCATTGCATAATGAGTTTCTCCATTTAGTATCTTATATATTGCAAAAAATCCATAAGCTACTGCTGCCGATGTCCCTATAGCAATTAATGAATCCATATTAGGACTAAGCTTAAATAGATTCTTATATCCTATCTTATAAAACTTATAACCAGCTACCATTACTGGTATAGTAAGTGCTAATTGAACTAGTGCAAAGTTTAAAGGACTTTTCATTGGATCAATAATTGAAGGTAATGGCATACCTACCATATGTCCCATACTTATAATAAGTAGTGGTACTGTAAATATAAGAGAGAAGATAAATCTATTTAAAAGTAACTTGCTTTCATCTTTCTTTTTAGAACCTTCATTTACTTGCTCTTCCTCTTTGATTAACTTATATCCAGCTTTATCAATAACTGCTTTAATATCTGAATATCGTACCTTTTCTGCATCAATTCTTACTGTTAGCTTTTCTGTAGCAAAATTAACATTAGCACTTTCAACACCATCAATCTTTTTAGTTACTCTTTCTACTCTATTGGCACAAGCTGAACATGTCATTCCTTCAACCTTGAAAGTGTAATCTCTCATATCTTTTCTCACAGAATATCCTGCTTTTACTACTGTTTCCTCAATTTTAGCAACATCTACCTTTGTTTCATCAAATTTTACTGATAAAGTTTCTGTAGCGAAATTTACATTTGATTCTTCAACTCCATCCAATTTCTTCACTGCTCTTTCCACTCTATTGGCGCAAGCTGAACAAGTCATCCCTTCTATTTTGAATGAATTTTGCTTCATTTTCTCCTCCTTTACTTTGACATAACCTTTTGTAAAATACTTATTATTTCTTCTATTTTTTCGTCACCATTATCATTCATACAAGCATCCTTTACACAAGTATGCAAATGTTTTTCTAATATTATTAAATTAGATTTTTTTAATAACGATTGTGCTGCCATTATTTGATTAGATATATCTACACAATATCTATCATCTTCAATCATTTTAATGATTCCATCTATTTGTCCTCTTGCAGTTTTTAATGATTGAAGAGCTTTTTTTCTTTCATTATTCATTAATCTTCCTCCTATATTACCCCTCCCCTAGGGGGTATGTGTATTTTTATTATAATCTTTATTAACTAATTGTCAATAATATTATTTAAATTTTATTATATGTTTTCTATAGTAACCACTACTATTTCTGGTTTATTAAATAATCTTAGTGGAAATCCACTATTTCCAAGACCTCTACTTATTATAAGATTATTTTTTATGCCTTTATGAATACCTGCTGTATACTTAGGAAAAATCCCTTGTGCTGGTGCATATAACCCTCCAATTAGAGGAATTCTAAATTGACCTCCATGAGCATGCCCCGAAAACATTAAATCAAATTTATATTTATAATATGATTTATCACCTATGGCTTTAAAATTTTCTGGATAATGACTTAAAACAATCTTTATTCCAGGCAATTTACAAAATTCATTAAAAATAATAGAATAATCTTTATACTCAAATTCCCCTTTTGCCCTTTTAATATAAGCCTCCGATGAACCTTGTTCTTCAACTAATCCTAATATATTAACTTTATTTCCATTAATATTTATGGTTCTTATTTCATTTAACAATACATTGACATTATTTTTTCTTAACTTTTTAATTATTTCTTTATATTTTTCTGCTCTAGTTTCATGATTTCCAGGTATATAGTATGTAGGAATTTTTTCACTCATCTTTGATATAAAGTTTATTATTTCTTTATATCTTATTGAAGTACAATCAATAAGATCACCTGTTAATAAAATTAAATCTGGATTCTCATTTAAAACCTTATTTAGTAATTTTTTATTATCCTTTCCAAATTCCTTACTATGTAAATCAGACAATTGTACTATTTTTATTGAATTTTTTACTTTCTTATTTATTTTAACCCTACTTACAACTATATTATTATTTTCACAAAATAATATAGCACTTGTAATTATGGCTCCTAAACTTATCAAAAAATACATATATTACCTCTAAAATTTTTATGTTTATTATACCATATAATTTATAATATCTATATTGGTATAATTTAATTATTTTAACACAAACCAACTTATTAACTTATATATCATTTAAAAGTATAATTTAAATAGTTTTAAAATTCATTTGTATGGGGGAATATTATGGATTTTCTATCTTTTAAAGAAAATAATATGGACAACTTTAAGAATTATATTTGTAAATTTGAAAATAACCAACTCCTTTCTTCTTTTTTATTAAATATCGACAGTAATACTATAAGTTATATAAAAAATAGTATGACTATCTCGCTAAAAAACATATCTTATTTTTCTCATGATAAAGCAGCTTTGCTTTTATTATTTAAATTTGCTGATAATGATAGATTATTATATGGTAAATGGTTTAATTATTCTCTTAACACCCATAAAGAACATTTAGAAATGATGCTTTTTCAAAAAGAAATACCAATTATTTTAATTGATTCAGTAACAAAAAATAAATTTACATTTTATGTAACTAATGATTTCAAAATTGGTATAAAAGATCATATAAAAAATACTCATTTTATAAAGATGAATGAGCTTGACTTTAATTTATATATTAATTCTCTTGAAAAAAATATAAAATCTTTATCTAAACTTTGGGATAGTATAGATGCATAAAAAAGTAGGCTGTATCAATCTTTTTGATACAGCCCATTTTTTGTTGTGTTATTAGAAGTAGTGCTACTTATTTTATATTAAGTTTAAAAAACTATTATTCTGCTAATTTTTTGTATTCTTCATACTTTCTCTTAGCATCTGCTTCTGCCATTGCAAATAATTCTTCAGCTTCTTCTGGATATTGCTTTGCAATTGCTGAGTATCTTACTTGATCCATTATGAAGTCTTTGAAGCTTCCTTGTGGTTCTTTAGAATCTAATACAAATGGATTCTTTCCTTGTTCTTTTAATGATGGATTGAATCTGTATAAATGCCAGTATCCAGCTTTAACAGCTTCGTCCATATTTCTTATAGAGAATCCCATTCCCTTCTTTAATCCATGGCTAATACAAGTTGAGTAAGCAATGATGATTGATGGTCCATCATGAGCTTCTGCTTCTAACATAGCTTTAACTACTTGGTTCTTATCTGCTCCTATAGCTACTTGTGCTACATAAACATTTCCATAAGACATCATCATTCTACCTAAGTTTTTCTTAGCTGACTTCTTACCTGATGCTGCAAATTTAGCCATTGCTGCTATAGGTGTTGATTTAGAACTTTGTCCACCTGTATTAGAGTAAATTTCTGTATCGAATACAAGAACATTTACGTTATCTCCTGAAGCTAGTACATGATCTAATCCACCGTATCCGATGTCATAAGCCCATCCATCTCCTCCAAGAATCCATTGAGATCTCTTAACTAAATAATCTCTTCTGTTATTTATTTCTGCTAATAATTCTAATGCTTTAGCATCTTCTACATTATTGTTATCTAATATAGCTTCAACTTCTGCACTATAAACTTTTGAAAGCTCTCCATTTTCTTTATTAGCTATCCAATTTCTGAATGTTTCTTTATATTCTTCAGCAATTGAAGTTTCTAATAAAGCTTCCATATTCATAGCTATGTTGCTTCTCATTTGATTTACAGCTAAGAACATACCATATCCAAATTCAGCATTATCTTCAAATAATGAGTTAGCCCAAGCTGGTCCCTTACCTTCATGGTTAGTTGTGTATGGTGTTGAAGGTGCTGATCCACCCCAAATTGATGAACATCCAGTTGCATTAGCAATCATCATTCTATCTCCAAATAATTGAGTAACTAACTTAATATATGCTGTTTCACCACAACCTGCACAAGCTCCTGAGAACTCTATAAGTGGAGTTTTAAATTGACTATCTTTAACTGTCTTACCTGGAGTTAAATCACCTTTGTAAGCAACTTTTTCTGATACTGCGAAATCCCAGTTTGGTATTTCTTTTTCTGTTTGAGTTGCAAGTGGCTCCATTTTCAATGCTTTACCTGGTGCTGGACATATGTCAACACAGTTAGCACATCCTGTACAGTCTAATGTACTTACTTGGATTCTGTAATTTAATCCTGCTAAAGCCTTTCCTGTAGCTTTCTTAGTTTCAAATCCTTCTGGTGCATTAGCTAATTCTTCATCACTTACAAGAACTGGTCTAATACATGCATGTGGACAAACAAAAGCACATTGGTTACATTGGATACATTTTGCAGTTTCCCATTCTGGTACTTCTGAAGCAATTCCTCTCTTTTCATATGCTGCAGTTCCTGCTGGGAATGTACCATCTTCTATTCCATTGAATGCACTTACTGGTAACTTATCTCCTTCAAGTGCGTTCATTGGGTTCATGATATTCTTAACGAAATCAGTAACTTTCTTAGTTTCAACAACTTCTGCATCTTCTGCATCTTTCCATGAAGCTGGAACATTTATCTTAACTAATGAGTTCATACCTCTTTCAACAGCTTCAAAGTTCATGTTAACAACCTTGTCACCTTTTTTACCGTAAGCTTTTTTAATTGAAGCCTTTAAGTAATCTTTAGCTTCATCTTCTGGTATGATTTCAGCTAATTTGAAGAATGCTGATTGCATTATCATATTGATTCTTCTACCTAAACCAATTTCAGTAGCTATCTTAGTAGCATTGATTGTATATAGATTTATTTCATTTTCAGCAATGAATCTCTTCATTTTTGCTGGTAATTTACTTTCTAATTCTTCTTCAGTCCAGATACAGTTTAATACAAAATTTCCACCTTTTCTAAGACCTTTTAATACATCATATTGATTTACATATGCTTGAACGTGACATCCAATATAATCAGCTTCGTCTATAAGGTAAGTTGATCTGATTGGTTGATCACCAAATCTTAAGTGAGACATAGTAGCTCCACCAGATTTCTTTGAATCATATGCAAAATATGCTTGTACATACTTATCTGTGTTTTCACCGATAATCTTAATTGCTTGTTTATTAGCACCAACAGTTCCATCTGATCCTAATCCCCAGAACTTACATCTTACTGTTCCTGGAGTTAAAACTCTTAATTCATCCTCTACTGGAATTGAAGTGTTTGTAACGTCATCTTCGATACCAACAGTGAAGTTATTTTTAGCGTCTTCTTTCTTAAGATTATCAAATATAGCTTTAATGTGTGTTGGAGTAACATCTTTTGAAGCTAATCCATAACGTCCACCAACTATTACTGGTCTATTTTCTTTTTCATAGAATGCAGTACGTACATCTAAGTACAGAGGCTCACCAATTGAACCTGGTTCTTTAGTTCTATCCATTACACAAATCTTTTCTGCTGTAGCTGGTATAGCTTTTAAGAAATGTTCAGTTGAGAATGGTCTAAATAAGTGAACCTTAACTAAACCATATTTTTCTCCTCTAGCATTTAATTCATCTATAGTTTCTTCAATTGCTTCTGTAACTGATCCCATAGCAACTATAACATGTTTAGCATCTTCTGCTCCATAGTAATTAAATAATCCATAATTTCTTCCTGTAAGCTCGCTCATTTTACCCATATACTCTTCAACTACAGGTATTATATTATTGTAAAACTTATTTGAAGCTTCTCTTGTTTGGAAGTAAATATCTGAGTTTTGAGCTGTTCCTCTTGTCACTGGATGATTTGGAGATAATGCTCTATTTCTAAACTCTTGAAGTGCTTCCATATCTACTAAGCTTGCATAATCTTCATAATCTAAAACTTCAACTTTTTGAATTTCATGTGATGTTCTAAATCCATCAAAGAAATTAATGAAAGGTAATCTTCCTTTAATTGCTGCAAGATGTGATACTGGAGTTAAGTCAGCTACTTCTTGAACTGAACCAGCAGCAAGCATTACACATCCAGTCATTCTTGCTGACATAACGTCTTGATGATCACCAAATATTGATAATGCTTGAGAAGCTATTGCTCTAGCACTTACGTGGAATACTCCTGGTAATAATTCTCCTGCTACCTTATACATATTTGGAAGCATTAATAATAAACCTTGTGATGCAGTAAATGTAGTAGTTAATGCACCTGCTTGTAATGAACCGTGGAATGCTCCAGCAGCTCCTGCTTCTGATTGCATTTCAACGACATTAACAGTTTGTCCAAATATATTTTTCTTTCCTTGTGCTGCCCATTCATCTACAATTTCTGCCATTGTAGTTGAAGGAGTTATCGGGAATATAGCTGCAACATCTGTATATGCATAAGCAACATAAGCAGCAGCAGTATTTCCATCAATAGTCATCATTTTCTTTGCCATGATAAATACCTTCCTTTTCTACTAGTTAAATAATAACAATTATCTTTTAATAAATATTATACATTCTAGTTTTTATTTTTTCTAGTGTTTTATATAAGATTATTAGATTGAAATTTACTATATATAAATATCTTAAGAAAATTTATTATAATAATTCATTTAAATCTTTTAATATCTGAATCTTTCCTCTAAGCATTTTAATGAATCCTTGTTTTTCAATCTTCTTTAAGCTTCTGCTGACAACCTCTCTAGTAGAATCAATCTCAAAAGCTAATTCACTATGGGTAGCATAAATACTCTTAGAACTCTTACTCATTAAAAGCTTAACTAATCTCTTTTCGAGACTTTCATGCCTATTAGATTCTTTATCTCTAATAATAATTTGATGTTTTCTATATAGGTCATTATACATATATCTTAAAAATTTTATATCTTGCTTCAAATATCTTTTAGCAATTCCACAAGGAATTACACAAATTTCTGAATCAACAAGTGCTCTTGCACAGATATTTAAATTATCTTCTTCCTTAAAACAATTAGATAATTCATTACAAAGCTGGCCTTCCTTTAAATCATATAGATTTGTTTCTTTTCCTCCAGCATTCATTCTTTGAATTTTTATAAGTCCTTTAAGTATAAAAATAAAGCCCATACACCCTTCCCCATCATTAGATAGGTATTGATCCATATTTAAAGTCTTAAAAATAGCATTTTGACTTAATATACCATCGCTTTTTTCATCTAAAATTTTTAATAGAGGGTATACTTCATAAAGAAAATCTATTTTTCTCTTTTCTTCATTAACATCCTTAACATAAGTTAACATTTTAATTCCTCACTTACTACTTTACATCTTTCAACATTTTTTTTGTGTGACTTAATCACATTATATCTTTCTTTTTAATAATAAACTAGGAAAATTTAAAAATGGATTTTATGGAATAATATAACTGTTAAAAGTGCATGATTTCTACTGTATAATAAATTTGCTATTTTTGAAATTATCTGAATATTTCATTAATTTAACAGTTGTTGACAATAGTTATTCATAGATTATAATTATTATATAAATAAAAATTTTATAAATAGAAGAGGTGCTTATATTCATGTGTAAAACAATAAGTATTAATCCTGATTTAACTTGGGTTGGAGCTTTAGATCCAAACTTAAGAATTTTTGATATTATAATGGAAACAAAGTTTGGTACAACTTATAATTCATATGTTTTAAAAGGTACTGATGGAGTTGCCATATTTGAAACAGTAAAAGAAAAATTCTTTGATGAACATTTAGAAAAAATAAAATCAGTTGTAAAACCTGAAGATATAACATATATAGTGGTAAATCATACAGAACCTGATCATGCTGGTTCAGTAGGAAAACTTTTAGAATTTGCTCCTAATGCTACTGTTGTTGGAAGTAGTCTTGCAATAAGATATATGGGACAAATAATGAATAAACCTTTCAAGAATAAAGTTGTTAAAGATGGTGAAACTATTTCACTTGGAAATAAGACAATTAAGTTCTTAAGTGTACCTCAATTACACTGGCCAGATACAATGTATTCATATGTAATTGAAGATGAAACTCTTATAACTTGTGACTCATTTGGAGCTCACTACAGCGATGAACGTATTATTAAAAGCAAGTTAGAAGCTGAAAAAGAAGCTGATTATATAGAAGCATACAATTACTATTTCTCAATGATAATGGGACCTTTCAAACCTTATGTATTAAAGGCTTTAGATAAAATTAAAGATTTATCAATAAAATTTATTTGTCCTGGACATGGTATGGTTTTAGATGGTGCTAACATTGAAAAATATATGGAATTATATAAAGAATGGAGCCAGCCAGTAAAAAGAGAAACACCTAGCATAGTTATTCCATATGTAAGTGCTTATGGTTATACTGCTGAGCTAGCTGAAAAAGTTAAAGCAGGTATTGAAGCTTTAGAAGAAAATGTTGATGTACTAATGTATGACTTAGTTTACGCTGATATAAATGAAGTTATTGCTGAAATTAATAAATGTAGTGGACTATTAATAGGCTCACCTACTTTACTTGCTGATACACTTCCTCCAATTTGGACTATACTTGGATCATTAAATCCAGTAATTCATAGAGGATTACATGCAAGTTGCTTTGGTTCATATGGATGGAGCGGAGATGCACTTAAAAATATTGAGCAAAGATTTAATCAACTTAAATTCAATATTCCAGTGGCACCACTTGGAGTTATGTTTAGACCAAGTGAAGATGAATTAGAAAAAGCATTTGCTTTTGGACATGACTTTGCTAAAGAAACTTTACAATGTGTTAACGGCGGACAATGTAACATACAAAATCAATAAATATATAAATTAAAAAGAGGAATTCATTGCAATGAATCCCTCTTTTTATCGTTCAAACAAATTGCCTATGCCTCCAAGCAAACTACCTTCATCCTTAGATTGTGTTCCTAGCTGTGGAGAAGCAGCAATAACCTTCTCAGCAAGTTTGCTAAAAGGCAAACTTTGTATCCACACATCACCAGGTCCTGTTAAAGTAGCGAAAAATAATCCTTCTCCACCAAATAATGTGTTCTTTAATCCACCTACAAATTGAATATCATATTTAACATCCTTTGTCATAGCCACTAAACACCCTGTATCTACTTTTAATACTTGTCCTGGAATTAATGTCTTTTTTACAATAGTTCCACCACCATGAACAAAAGCTAATCCATCACCTTCAAGTTTTTGTAGAATAAATCCTTCTCCACCAAAAAAACCTACTCCTATTTTCTTAGTGAAAGCAATGCCTAAACTTACTCCCTTTGCACAACATAAAAAAGCATCTTTCTGACAGATAATTTTTCCCTCAAACTCTCTTAAATTTATAGGAATTATCTTACCTGGATAAGGTGCTGCAAAAGAAACCTTCTGTTTTCCATACCCTCTATTGGTGAATGCAGTCATAAATAAACTCTCACCTGTTATTACTCTCTTAGCTGCACCACCTAACTTCCCTATAAAACCACCACCATTACTTTTACTGCTTCCATCACCAAATATTGTCTCCATGGAAATACTATTGTCCATCATCATCATAGCTCCTGCTTCAGCAACAGCAGTTTCATTAGGATCTAATTCTATTTCTACAAACTGCATTTCATTACCATATATTTTATAATCAATTTCATGTGCCATTTTCATCTACTCCTTATTTTTTTGCTCTTAATTTAGTTGTATTCCTTACATTTTTATATTATTTATAAAAAGTTATTAATAATATCATTACATCTATATTTATGTTTTGCAATATCTCTAAAATAATTATTTAATTTAACAAATGCTCCTATTTTAAACTTCCTGACATTATGATAGATATTAAAAGCCATAACCCTAAAATAGCAGATACTAAATATCCAACTAATCCAATTATAGATACTCCATGAATTTTAGGTCCTGGATTAGAATTTATAATTATGGATGAACCTACAATCATCCCTGCTATTATAAGAGAAAATGATAATCTATTAATCATTTTATTAAATTCATCCATATATTTATTATTATCTATTTTTAGATTTACTTTTGCCCTACCTTTAGTAAAGGTATTAGTTAGCTCCACTAGCTTTTCTGGTATCTTTGAAACCTTATACCACTTGATAAATAAATCTTTCATACTGATATTATTAAATAAATAGTTTTTGCTATTATCTTTTACATAAGAAATAACTAGTGAAATAATATTAACATCTGGTGATAATTCTGCTATTATACCTTCTAAAATTATCATACTTCTAATAAGCATAGTAAACTCACTGGGAAGCTTTAAATTATTTTTTTTTGCAATCTCCATAACTTCTTCTAATATTATTGATAGCTTTATATTTTTAACAGAAATAGTAAAATATTTATTATATAAATATTCAACATCTTCATATAAAATTTCTCTCTTTACAGTTCCTGTCTGTATACCTGCATATAATATAAAATCCACAACTATATCAATATCTTCAATAACCAATCCAATAATTACGTTATTTAGTCTCGAGATAAATTCATGTGATAGCTCTCCTACCATTCCAAAATCTATAAAGCATATCTTTCCATTGCTAATTAATATATTACCAGGATGAGGGTCTGCATGAAAAAATCCATCCTCCATCACTTGCTTAAAATAAGAAATTGCCAGTTCCCTTGCCAAATTATCCTTATCATATCCATATTCATCCATAGCCTTTATATCATTAATTTTAAATCCATTTATATTTTCTAAGGTTAAGACTTTCTCTCCACTTAGCTCATTAACTACATATGGAGCATATATGTAATTCCTTTCTTTGTTTAGTTCTCTAAACTTTCTAATATTATTAGCTTCTGAAATAAAATCTAACTCATTTACCGTTGATTTTCTTATTTCCATTAACGTATCCTTTACACTTACAACAGATTCCTTAAAAATATGATTATATTTCTCACTTAAACTAATAAGTATATCTAGATCTATATACATTCTTTCCTTAATATTAGGTCTTTGAATTTTAATTACCACTTCACGCCCATCATTTAATACGCCAAAATATACTTGCGCTATAGATGCAGATGCAATTGGCTCCTTATTTATATAAAGAAAACTATCTAATAATTCCTGGGAAAACTCATTTCTAAAAATTTCTTCAAATTCTGAAAAACTCTCAATGGCTGCTTTATCCTGCAATTTAGATAATTCCCTAATATACTCCTCACCTATTAAATCAGATCTGGTACTTAATATTTGACCTATTTTAATAAAAGTAGGTCCAAGCTCTTCAAATGCCTTTCTTAAATTAGCAGGAGATTTTTTATCTTTTTTATTTTTCTTATCTACAATATAGCTTAAGCCATATTTAGTAAAAATTTTCACTATTTCTTTAACTCTTTCTCCTGAAGTGTAAACCATAAAAAACCTCCCCTATAAATTTACTTTATATTTTTTATTTGTTCTTCTAGCATAGCTACCTTTTCTTTTAATAAATCAAATTCTGTTCTTGATATCAAGTTATATTCTGCAATTATTTGTAGTACATCTTCTTTAGTAAGATATTTTTTATTATTTTCACTGATTATAGAAGCCTTATCCTTCATACTTTTCCTCAATTCATCACCTATCTGCTTTCCTTCCTCTAAAGTAAGCTTTCCCTTTTTCACCATATCATTTATTATTTCCATAGATTTTTCATATGTCATGGATGCTGCTCCTATTCCAAGCAAAAATATTTTTTTAAATTCTTCCATCATAAATAAAACCACCTTCTTAATTTTTTAACTTTTCTATATATATTCCCTTTAATGAATTTATTAATACAATAAAATCCAGAGCATCAAAAGTTCATTTTTTTCTTTTGATGTCCTGGATTATCAAGGCTATTAAATTTTCAACATTCCTTACTATTGTATATTATTATTTTAACATATTTTGAAATAATTGTATTATTAAAAATTATTATTTTCGTATATTTTTTAAATATTGTGTTTTTATGATCATTAAATTATCATTTAAATTACATTCCTATTATTCATATAAAAATTAAATATCAATACTTTTATTATTTTTATATGGATTTACATGTACCATACAATGCTTTATCATAGGTATATTTTCTTCAACTTCGTCATGTACCTTTTGAGCTATGTTATGTGCATCTTCAAGGCTTTGCTTGCCATATGCTGATATTTCAATATCAACATAAATTCTTGAGCCAAAAACTCTAGTTTTCAATGTATCTAACTGCATAACACCTTCTTGTGCTAAAGCTATTTCCCTAATCTTATTTATGGTTTCATCATCACAAGAAGCATCTATTAGTTTATATATAGAATCCTTAAATATATCATATGATACTTTCACTATAAATAAACATATTATAATTGATGCTATGGGATCAAGTATAGGAAACTTTATTCTAGCACCTAATATTCCTATAAAGCTACCTACTGAAGATAAGGCATCTGATCTATGATGCCATGCATCTGCCTTTAATGCTCCTGAATTTATTTTTATGGCTGCAGATCTTGTATACCAATACATCCATTCCTTTACAACTATTGAAATAACAGCAGCAACTAATGCTAAGCTTCCTGGTGCAGATAAGTTTCCTTCTATTCCAGCAATTATTTTATTAATTCCACTTAAACCAATTCCTATTCCTGTAGCTAAAAGTATTGCACCTAAAATCATAGCTGCTATACATTCAAATCTCTCATGGCCATACTGATGCTTTTCATCACTTTCCTTATGAGCTATATTGAAACCTATAATAACTATAATTGTACTAAATACATCTGAGGCTGAATGTACTCCATCAGAAATCATCGCTCCAGAACCAGCAATTACCCCTGCAGCTACTTTCCCAATAGATAATATTGTATTAATTATTATACTTACTACTGAAACTCTCATTGCAATACTCTTATCATCTCTTATCTTACTATCCATATATTATCACCTGATAAAATGTATTGTTTTTTCCCCTTTTTTGATAATTTATATTTAATTTCATTCTATTCACCTTCTATGTTAAAGTTCCTAAAAATAAAAAATACTTATTTATCAACTAAAAAGTAAATGATTTCCCCTCAGAAATTCAATCTTTAGCTCTTTCGCTTTTCAAAATATAAGCGTTGAATAAAAATAACATTTTATCCAACGCTTATATTTCTTATTATACCCTTGTGAGCTATTCTTAATTTAATCCATTATTTTTCGATAACATTGTCATGTTTCGAAAATATCTATTTTTTTCATTTTTATAATTAATTAATTTATTTCCTATGAATTAACTATTTCTCCTCCATTAATATGTATAGTTTGCCCTGTTATATATGAAGCTGCTTCTGACGCTAAAAATACATACGCTCCAGCACATTCAACTGGTTGACCTGCTCTTCCCATAGGCGTATCATTACCAAACTTTGGTATTTTATCAGCACTAAAACTTGAAGGTATAAGCGGAGTCCATATAGGTCCTGGTGCAACAGAATTCACTCTTATACCTGTCTTCCCTTTAGCTAAAGCCATGGATAAAGACCTTGTAAGTGTAAGAATAGCACCCTTAGTCATAGAGTAATCCATCAACGTATCATTACCACGAAAAGCTGTAACAGATGTGGTATTTATTATACAACCACCACTTTTTAAATATTTCATAACTTCTCGTGTCATATAAAATGTTCCATACACATTGGTTTTCATAGTTTTATCAAATTGTTCATCTGTAATCTGTTTGATATCTGTGCATTCATATTGAACAGCTGCATTATTTACTAAAATATCAATTTTACCATATTTTTTTATAGCTAACTCCATAACTTCTTTACAAAAGTCTCTTTTCGCTACATCACCTTGAACAATAGTGCATTCTCCACCAGCTGACTCTATTACTCCCTTGGTTTCTTCCGCATCTCTTGTTTCATCATAATAAACTATAACGATCTTGGCCCCTTGATGAGAATACGCTATAGATACAGCTCTCCCAATACCACTATCACCACCAGTAATTATAGCAACTTTATCTTTCAAAAGATCGCCTTTCTTTATATACTTCTCATTATAATAAATAGGCATCGGTGTCATCTCATATTCATTTCCTGGATGCCTTTCTTGATGCTGAATAGGAAAAGTTTTTGGAAATTCCATCTTCATCACTCCTTTCACAATTATAACTTTTAGTATTCCCTTCTATTGAATAAATAATGAACATAAACATATTATATTTTTGTATTTTTTTACCATTTAATTTATAATGTACTTATACTTTTAGAGGAGGTTTTTAAATGAATTTTCAAACCAAAGTAATAATTTTAATTGTAGGTTTAATTCTTTTTTCTATAGCTATTTTAACAATAATTTGCAGCATATATTTCTTTTACGCTCTAACAAGAAAAGGGCTAACTAAGATGAAGAAAAAAATTTTAACTTTTAAGAATATTCCTTCACCAGAAAGTTTTAAAGACTTCATCGACAGTAATTGGTTTAAAAACCATAATGCTTCAAAACTTCATATAACATCTTATGACAACTTAAAACTTTCAGGTATTTTTGTAAGAAACACTAAACCCTCCAAAAACATCGTCATTCTTTCACACGGCTACACAGCTTCATCTTCAGCAATGTTATGCTATACTTCATATTATTATAATAAAGGTTTCAATATACTTGCCGTTGATAATAGGTGCCATGGTGAAAGCCAAGGAAAGTATTTAGGTATGGGATATTTAGATCATTTCGATATACTTAAATGGATAGATAAATGTAAAGAACTTTTAGGCAACGATTGCAAAATAATTCTCCACGGCGTATCAATGGGTGCAGCAACAGTATGTATAACAGCTGGATATAATCCTCCTAAAAACGTAAAATGTATTATTTCCGATTGTGCTTACGATAGAATTTCTGATGTATACAAACAGATAATAACCTCTTCAACAAAAATTTTAGCTACCCCAATAATCAAAGGAACTAGTTTAATTTGTAAACTAATGGCTGGATATTACTTTTCAGATGCTGCACCTATAAATTTCGTTAGCAAAACCCCTGTACCAATTCTTTATATCCATGGAGATAAAGACACCTTTGTACCTTCTTATATGGCTGATAATTTATTTAACGCAACTCCAGCGGATAAACGAGATATTCTTTTAATAAAAGGGGCAGGTCATGGCGAAGCCGTTATAAAAGATAACCAAACTTACTTTAATAAAATTGATAATTTTATAGGCAAAATCTTTTATACATCCCAATACAAACCTAAAGAGGTATAGTTTTTTAACTACACCTCTTTTTCAAAATCCAGATAGAAATACTTTTAGCACTAACATAAAATTTCAATATACCATTTCCCTTTCATTTTAATCTTGGATATTTTTAAACAAAACAAAAAAAGAACTTGAAAATTCAAGTTCCTTTTTTGGTGGCTTACCGGGGAATCGAACCCCGGACACCTTGATTAAAAGTCAAGTGCTCTACCGACTGAGCTAGTAAACCATATTACCTGGCAACGTTCTACTCTCCCACACAGTCCCCCGTGCAGT
>NZ_FR886637.1:0-1550 GCF_000436575.1 Clostridium sp. CAG:265 | reverse complement strand
TAACTATAATTAATGATATTATTGATATACTTTTACTTTTAAGAACTTTATAAATAGAATTTATAAAATTCATATTGCATAATATTATAGCAAATAATATGTATTGTGGTAAATATATAGCTATAAACATTCCTAATTGTAAATACTGTACTGGTAACATACTTACTATACATCCCAAATAAATATTGGAAGTTACCATCATAATTATTCCAACTGCAAAATAAACTATACTAAATCCTATCATAGCATCTAAAGGGTCTTCTTTAAATATTATTGCTCCTGAAATTAATATTATTAAATGTATAAATATGGTTCCTAAACTTGAATTACCTACAATTAGTGTAATTCCCTGTATTACTCCCCACAAAATTACTATCCAAGTTACAATACTTAGTATGCTTCTTTTAGTTTTACTACAGTAATTTGAAACATAAATAAACATAATACTTTGTAGCATACTGTTAAATGAGTCTGATATATTGATAATCACTTTTTCTCCTAATTATCTTAATTTTTTCATTGATTCTGGCATTTCTTCTGCCCCTACCATTAATGCAGATGCTGTTCCTAAATTTACAAACACTGCTGAAAGGCATAATAAACAACCTGCTAACATTTTTTTCATTCTAACTCCACCTCTTTCATTTACGTTTATTGAACATTAACATAGTTTGTACAACATTGGTTAAGCATATAAGCTCTCCATATTTTGTACTATTACAAATAACAATTGATATCAATCCTAATAATGATACACTTATTAAACCTATTATTCTATTTCTCTTTATAAGCTTTTCTTTAGTTAATGGCATTTTATCATTAATTATAGGAGCTTTATGATATACACAAAATATACTAAATAAATTTAATATTAAAATAGCCATAATATTTAATTCCATATTTCTCTCTAATAAAATTAAACTAAATACTATTAGAAATGTTGCAAAAAAACATTTTATTTGACTATCTTCATGATATCCTCCTATAAAAGGCTTGGATATTATCATTGAAATTAATACTACTAATCCTTCTTTGAAAAATCCTAAAAAATATAAACTTAACAATAGAAAAATAAATTTTATTAACTCATAGATAATTATAGCTAAACTATACTCTATTTGTTCTTTCTGATCAGTATTGTAATTTGCATATTTGGATAAATCATTTACAATTAATTTCGTTATCTTTTTTACCATAATAAACCATATCGACTCATTTATTATATATACTTAGTAAGTATATCATATATTTCGAAAAAATTCCATATATTTTATTATATTTTTATAAAAAAGTAAAAAACACTATAAATATCCATTTAATCTCCCTTAAATATATAAGCATAATAAAAGAGGTATTTTACATCCCCCTTTTATCATACTTATATAATCGCTAATTTATTTGATTTTTTAGAAAACTTTATTTTAAATTCTGTAAACGAATCATTACTTTTTACACTTATGCTACCATTATTTTTCTCTACAATTTCCTTAGTAATTGATAATCCAAACCCATTTTCTTTATTTTGATTTTCTTTTGTAGTAAATCCAGTA
>NZ_FR886636.1:0-1748 GCF_000436575.1 Clostridium sp. CAG:265 | reverse complement strand
CTTCAAAAAGAATGTGATACCTATGCAACAAATAGGTTTTCCAATACAGGTCCCTTTTATACCTAAAGAAGATGATCCTGTAAGACTGCTATTTGAAGTTACGGAGGGATTAGATTATACAAATTTATATAAAACATACTCTACATTAGGTAGAAATCCAGCAGTCGATCCAGTCACTTTATTTAGGCTATTAATATATGGAGATATGAACAAAATATACTCCAGTAGAGAATTAGAAAAAGCTTGCAAACGTGATATAAACTTTATTTGGCTTTTGCAGGGGCAAAAGGCTCCGGATCATAATACAATTGCTAGATTTAGAAGTCAACGTTTAGCAAATTGCCTTCGTGATTTATTTAATCAACTTATTATTTATTTAGGAGAAAATAATGAAATTCAATATGAAAATTTATTTGTAGATGGTACAAAAATCGAAGCGAATGCTAATAAGTATACTTTTATATGGAAAAAAGCAACTGATAAATTTGAAAATAAACTACAAGAAAAAATTAAAGATACTTTAAAACATTTAAAAGATGAATTAGGTATAAAAATCAATATTAATAATGATAAAATAACAGTTGATTTCGTATCTAAAATATTACACAAGTTAGATACTATTAAAGTTGAAAATAAAATTGAATTTGTTCATGGAAAAGGTAAAAGAAAAAGCAAATTGCAAAAATACTTTGAATCACTTGAAGAATTTATAGAAAAACAAAGTAAATATGATGAATATAATAGCATCTTTGACGGTCGAAATAGCTTTTCAAAAACTGATAAAGACGCGACTTTCATGCATATGAAAGAAGACCATATGAAAAATGGTCAACTTAAACCAGGGTATAATATTCAAATTGGTGTTGAAGGAGAATACATAGTCGGTGTTGATGTTTCAAGTGAAAGAGCGGATCAATTAACATTCATACCATTTCTTAATAAACTTGAAAATGATTTACCTGAAAAATTTAAAAATGTTATAGCTGACGCTGGATATGAAAGTGAAGAAAATTATAAATATTTAAGTGAACATAATCAAAATCCATATATTAAACCACAAAACTACAAAAAGTCAAAAAGTAAAAAATTTAAAAATGATATTAGTAAGAGAGAAAATATGACTTATAATGTTGAGGATGATTATTACATATGTGCCTATGGAAAAAGATTAGTTCCTGCTTCAAGCAAAATTAAAGTATCTAAATCTAACTATAAATCAGTAGTGACCATTTACGAAAGTGAAAATTGTAATGGCTGTCCATATAAAGATAAATGTACTAAAGCTAAAGGGAATAAGAGACTTCATGTATCTAAAGATTTTCTTGAAAAACGTAATGAATCTCTTAAAAATATTTCAACGCCCGAAGGAAAAATTTTAAGAATTAATCGTTCTATTCAGGTCGAAGGTGTATTTGGAGTTTTAAAACAAGATTATGCATTTAGAAGATTCTTACTTCGTGGTAAGAAGAATGTATTGGTAGAATTTACATTGCTCGCATTTGCTTATAATATTCAAAAATTATTTAATAAAAATATTAAAAATACAAATGGAATATTATTACACATTCCTAAAACAGCTTAGTGGAATAATATGTAAAACAAATAGAAGGATTAATACCTTCTATTTGTTGTGTTTAAAATTAAATTTATTACCACTAATTACATAATATAAACTGAATAATTTTTCTAAAAAACAAAAAAGAGGTCGTCTACATAAATGATTTAAAAATCATTTATGAGACGTCCCC
>NZ_FR886635.1:0-2045 GCF_000436575.1 Clostridium sp. CAG:265 | reverse complement strand
TCAAACACTTAATGAATAACCTTCTTCATAAGGGAATGCATTTATTCTATCTATTATAGATTTATCAATTTCTTGATCTCCTCTTAAAGCAATAGTTCCTAAAGTTTTTCCTAAACTATCAAAAGCATTTATTTCAAAAACCTGAGAGTTATCTAAATAATCAATACTTTTATTTTTGTAGTCTATTACTCTAAGTTTTCTTGTTATGGAATCAAATCCTATTATAAGTATATCTTCTCCTAGATAATCTTTTACAGTAAGCTTTACAGCTTCTAATTCAGTTCTAGGTTTAACAGTTATTACTCTATTAACTGTAGTAGTAGCACCCCAACTATTTGTAACAGTATACCTTACAGTATAAACTCCCTCTTTTAACTTTTTAAACAACTTTTCATCTTTATCTGTTGTTCCATCATCTGTCGAATCATCATTATCAGTGTCATCTAATAAAACTACATTATTACCATTAGATGATATTTCTTCAACTGTTATTTTGTAGTCATCATTATTTTCATCATCTAACTCTACAGATATACCATCTAAAAGATCTAAGGTATCCCCTCTTTTTATAGTTATAGGATATGCTCCTTTAATTGTTAAAGATTTCTTTGTCATTTCTCTAAGTCCATCATCAGTTATTTTAAATCTAACTTCTGAATACTTTTCAACTGTACCAAATCCATTTGAATAATCTGTAGTAGTTGATTTAGTACTTGCTTCTGGCACAATACCACCTTTAATTTTTACAGTTTGTGCAGTTCTTGCTTTTAAACTTATAGTATCATATCTATTAAATTCAAATTGATGTAACCCATTTAGCTGTTCACTATCTTGTTGAGTATCCCCAGTTAATGATACCTTTTTTCTTTCATTACCTTTCGCATCTCTTACAATCATTTCAAAGTACTTTTCACTATTTGATTCAGATGAATATGTTTCTATATTTTCATCTTCTTGATTATCCTTTTGTGAATCATCTTTATTATTAGCTTCTTGATTATCATCTTTTTCTTCTTTATCTACAATACTATCTTCACTAGAGCCTTTTAATACAAATTTATTTTCCTTAGTATCAAAAGCAATTCTAAATGCTAAAGTACTATCTGGTCTATAAACTTCAATTTCATTTTCTCTTACTTTAGATTCTACTTTTACAGTAGTTTCTATCATAGTTGCTCTTTCCCATTTATCATAAAGTACATATTTTACTTTATAAGTACCTACTTTATTAAAGTTATAGTATTTATGAGAATTTTCATTGCTATTACGAGCATTATCTACAGTTCCTATAAGTTTATCATCTACATATATAAACATATAGTCAGTAGATATGTTTTCCTCTTCATCACTTATGTTTATTCCCTCTAATAAATCTATTGTACCTTTACTGACAGTCCTAATTTTTTTAACACCTTCTATAACTGGAGCTTTATTATATTTAGCTTCTAGCCCGGCATCACTTACTATAAATCTTGTATTATTCATATAATCAAATTTATTAGTTTGATTCATATTATCTTCTGTTCTAGGAATATGACCAGTTACTGTACCAGTAATTTTAATACCCTTTAAATCACTTCTATATACTCTTATACTATCACCATCAGCATAATTTATATCATTAATAGCTGATAACTTTGGAGATGTACCTCTATCATTACCTGTTAAAGTAATTTTCGTCTTTATTTCTCCATCAGAACCCTTAATTTCAATTCTAAATGCTTCATCATCTAACTTTGTTTTTGATAATTTTTCATTGCTTTGATTAAATACTCTGTATTTTCTTGTAATACTATCAAATCCTATTTCAAATACTGGTGTTCTAGTGTCATTTTCAGTATTACCCCCTGGAGTAATTGTTTCAGATTCACTTTCTCCAGTATTTGTATTTCCTAATCCTGAACTATCTGTGCTAGGAGTTTCTGATTCAGAAGTTTGTAAATTATTATCCTCTATTTCATTTATAATTTTAGTGCTTAGCGATGCATTTTCACTCTCAGCAAATATTTTAAATACATTTTTATATAAATTAGGTCTTACTGTAA
>NZ_FR886634.1:0-907 GCF_000436575.1 Clostridium sp. CAG:265 | reverse complement strand
TTTACTTAAAGTAAAGTTGGTAATAGTAACTTGATCTACCCTTATAGAATCTGAATCACTTAGCTTTGTATCATCAAGCATTAGATAATTTGGAGATATAAAGGTAGTTGATTTTTCATGACCATTTATAGCAATTCTACTGAATGTAGTAAAGTTTTCTCCTTCTACAAATACTTGACCATCTTGTTCATACACATTAGATATTGTTATTGGGGCAACTCCCATTTGTAATTTAGTTCTTTCAAATGGATTAATTCCACCATAGATATATTGATTACCATAAAGCATATCATATTGAAGAAGCTTTAAGTTACGTTGATAATCTTCATCTTCTGAATGATTTTGATGGAAGTTTATTAAAGTTCCAGCAGTTAGATGAAGTCTATCAAGAGTGTATGAAGTTAATTGATAAGCATATAAGTTCTTATCTTCCTTAGGTAAGTTAAAATTAGACCACATTACATAAGGAGTTTCAAAGTTATTATTATAAGTAAGGTCCTCATTTTCAATACCTAAGCTTGGTAAGTGATCACCATACATAACTAACACTATATCTTCATCATAGTTAGATAATGATTGGATTAATTCACCAATAAAGTTATCCATTTCATGAATTTCATTAGTATAATATTCATATGCATAACGAGTTCCTTCGTCTTCAATGCCACCAACAGTTATTGCTGGGTTTTCAAGAACTTTATGTTCAGGATAATCACCGTGACCTTGAACAGAAATAGTATAAACATAATCTTGTTGATCCACAGTAGAATCTAGTGCTTTGATTATTTCTTCAGTAAGGACTCTATCTTTTGCCCAGCCTAAAGGTGTATATTCAAGGTTGTTCATATATTCAATAGATGTAAAGGTATCGAAACCTAATCTTGAAAATACTCTATGTCTTGTATAA
>NZ_FR886633.1:0-115212 GCF_000436575.1 Clostridium sp. CAG:265 | reverse complement strand
AAGAAATGATGAACTATTCAAAAAATAATATATTAAATCAAGCAGCACAATCAATGCTTGCACAAGCTAATCAGCAACCACAAAATGTATTAAATTTATTAAGATAATTTAAAAATAAGTTACCATAAGAGTAAATAATATTGCTTTATGGTGACTTTTTTTATTTTAAAAAGTATTTTAAGTTTTATTAAAGATAAAAAAAAAAATAACGACAATATAAATATAAATGAAAAAACAGGAGATGAATTATCGTGTATACTATGGAAAAAAGTAAAGATAATTTAAGGATATTAAAAGTAAAAATAAATAATAAAGAAAGATATTTGGGAAGTTATTATAATCATAAGAAAGATATAGATAACTTTATAAATGCTATAGGAAAAATAAATGATAAAACGGTAGTGGTTACTTATGGAGTATTAGATGGTGAATATTTATTAGAATTAAGCAGGATAAAAAGTAAAAGTTTTAAAATAATAGTGTTTGAGAAAAGTGATGAATTAATAAAAAAAATGAAAAATGATAAATATTATAATGATTTTATTGAAGATGAAAGAATTAAAATTTTTAAATATGATGAAAGTAAAATTGATTTAATTTTAAAAAATGAATTAGAATTAGCAAATATATATAACGTTAAAACAGTAGATAATGAAATTTTATACTATTATAATAGTGAAGAGATTTTAAAAATAACAAAGGAATTGAAAAAAATAATTACTCATAACATTATAAATGATAATACAATAAAGCATTTTTCAGAACGTTGGTTTGAAAGTTTTGTTAAAAATTTTAAATACACTTTAAATAGTATATTTTTTGAAGAAATAAAAAATAAATTTAAAAATAAATCTGCAATAGTTATATCAGCTGGACCATCTTTAGAAAAAAATATAGAGCTTCTTAAAGAGTGTCATGAAAAATTTGTAATTATAAGTGGTGGAAGAACACTTGAAAAATTAAAAGAAATAGGTGTAAAACCAGATTTTTTTATTATGATTGATGGAGATGAAATAGCATATGATTTAGTTAAAGAGAATTTAAAATTTAATATACCACTTATTTTTTGTAATGCTACAAATGAGAAAATTTTACAAAATCATGATGGAATAAAAATATATGAACCAACTAGTGTAGATTTTATAATGAATATATTAAACAGAAATGCAGAAGGAAGATTTGGAGGAGGGTCTGTAGCACATGCATGCATAAGTACAGCAATTTATTTAGGATGTAATAATATAATTTTTATTGGTCAAGATCTTGCATATACTAATGATAAAGTTCATGCAGAATTTTGTGAAGCTAAGGATGATAAATATAAAGAGGAAGAAGTTTTTGATAATATAATAAACAAAAATGATTTATTTGTGGATGATATTTATGGTAAAAAAGTAAGAACAAGCAATCCTCTTAACATGTTTAGGGAGAATATTGAAGTTATAATAAAACAACATAAAGATATTAAATTTATAAATGCTACAGAAGGTGGAGCACATATAAATGGAAGTGAAGTAAAATTTTTAAATGAAGTTATTGATTTATATGGTAATTCGGAAAGTATAAATAAAAATTTAGAATTAAAACCTACATTAACAGAAGAAGAAAAAGACTTAATTATTAATGAATTTAAAAAGACAATACAATACTTAAGATATATAAAAATTAAATGTAGTAAACTTATTGAATTTAATGAAAAATTAAAAAATTTATATAATAAAGATAAACTTTTTGCTTATGATAAACTTGCAAAAATAATGGACATATTAGAAAAAGAGTTGAAAGAGTTATATTTAAAAGTACCGTATATAAAAAGTTTAATTTATCCAATAGTTGTTGATGTTGAAATAAATCCTATATGGAATGAAGATGATACAGAATTAGAAAGTGAAAAATTTGAAAAATTATATGATAAAACTAAATTTTTATATTCTACAATGAAAAGAAAAACTGAATATGCTTTAAATTTTATAGAGAAGGAGTGGGATGTAAATGAATAGTAGAGAAAAAAAGATAAGTTTATTAAAAACTATTATAGAAAGTACAAGCAATATAAATTTATATGTAAATGCAATAGCAAATAAATTATATGAAGGTGATGATAAAATTGCATTTGAAGGGTTAGCTTTTATATCAGAAGAATTGACATGGATTTTTAAAGGATTAGAGTTAACAAATGATATAGTAAATATGGAAAGTTTAAATAATACTATTATAGAACATTTTAATGTTATAGTTGAGAGTTTAGAAAATGAAGATTATATACTAATTGCAGATATATTAAATTATGAAATTAGTCCATTATTAAATGATTTAATAAATTTAATTAAAGAGAGTATAAAATAATGAAAATAGAATTTATACATTCTAAACAATGTGAAAAAATTCTTAAAGTAAATAATATTTATTTAAATAGCGTATATAATGCTAAAAAAGAAGCAAAAGTATTAATAGATGGGTACAAGAATTTATTAAATGATGATATTATTCATGTTATAGGGCTTGGAATGGGATATCATATAGTTGATTTATTAGATAGAGTTAAAGAAAATCAAACTATAAAAATATATTGTACCAATGAATATATATACAATAAAGTGAAAAATGAGCAACAAATAATTGATATATTAAAAAAGAAAAATGTAAAACTATATAATAGTAATAATATAAATAAATTTTGTCAAACATTAGATTTAAGTAGTGATATTATTATTAATAGACCATTACTTAAAGTTTGCTTAGATGATGACATTAAGCAAGTTATTGATAATTTTGTAATAAGTAAGTTTGGAATTAATAAATTTAAAGAAATTATGAGTGAAAATGAAATTAATAATATTAATATAAAATGTAATAATATAAATTATTTTTTTAAAATACCTAGTAAAAGAATAAAATTAATAGTATCTTCAGGCCCATCATTAGATTTATTAATAAATAGTATAAAAGAATATAAAGATAACTATGATATATATGTAGTAGGTTCAGCATTGTCAACACTTATGAAAAATAATATTAAACCTACTGCTATAATTATAATAGATTCAGAGGATATAGTAGCTAATCAATTTATTGGATATAATGAATTAGATGTACCATTATTATTTTTATTTACTGCATCTAAAGAAGCAATAAATAATTACAAAGGTCCTAAATATATTTTTTATAATAAGCCAAATAAGGGAAATATTATTATAAATACTGGTAAAACTGTAGCAGTAGCAGCTTTAGATATTGCAATAAAGAATAATAGTGAAAAAATAATTTTTATAGGTCAAGATTTAGCATATTTAAATGATAAAAGTCATTCTGAAGGTATTTTAGAAAAATATGGATTAAAAAATGAGGTTTTAATCAATAAAAGTTCTAAAAAAGTAATTGGTAGAAATGGACAAATTATGTATACAAATAAAGGCTATTTATTATTTAAAGAAAATATTGAAAAGTTAATTAAAGATAATAATAAAATTAAATTTTATAATTGTAGTTTAGGAGCAGAAATAAAAGGTGCAAAATTTACTACTATGAAGAAATTGTTTGAAGGTGATGAAATAAATGATTAAATATTGCAAAAGATGTGTGATGCCTAATACAAAACCTAATTTATCATTTGATGAAGAAGGAATTTGTAATGCATGTAGAAATTATGAAAAAAGAGATGCAGTAGATTGGAATAAAAGAAAAGAAGAACTTATGTCTATTTTAGATAAATATAGAAGTAAGGATGGTTTAAATTGGGATTGTATTATTCCTGTAAGTGGAGGAAAAGACAGTACATATCAAGTTGTTACAATGTTAGAATTAGGTATGAATCCATTATGTGTTACTTCAACTACTTGTCATTTAACTGAAATAGGTAGAGAAAATATAGAGAATATTAAAAATTTAGGTGTTGATTATATTGAAATTACTCCTAATAAGAAGGTAAGAAAACACTTAAATAGAATAGGATTATTTGAAGTAGGAGATATATCTTGGCCAGAACATGTTGGAATTTTTACAATACCTGTAAGAATAGCTGTGAATATGAATATTCCTTTATTAATATGGGGAGAGAATTCTCAAAATGAGTATGGAGGACCAGCGGCATCAACAGAAAATAATATTTTAGATAGAAAATGGTTAGAGGAATTTGGTGGATTATTAGGATTAAGAGTAAGTGATCTTATAGGATATGAAGGAATAAAGAAAAATCAATTAATTCCATATACATATCCCACAGATGAAGAACTAAAAGAAGTTGGAGTTACAGGATTATTTTTAGGGCATTATATACCATGGGATGGATTATCGAATGTACTTTTAGCAAAAGCACATGGATTTAAAAGTTGGGGCAAAACTATAGAAGGTTCAGCAGTGGATTATGAAAATATAGATAATTATCAAGTAGGAATTCATGATTATTTCAAATTTTTAAAATTTGGTTTTGGAAGAGCATCTGATTTAGTATCTATGCATATAAGAAGAGGTAGATTAACAAGAGAACAAGGAATGAATATTGTTAAAAATTGTGATGGTAAATTCCCATGGACATATTTAGATAAACCACTAGAAGAAATTTTAGAACCATTGGATATAACAGTAGATGAATTTATAAAGATTTGTGACCAATTTACAAATAAAAAGTTATTTAAAATAGATAGAAATGGGGAGCTAATAAAAGATAAAAAAGGAAATTTAGTGAAAATTAATTATGACAATGATTAAAATTAGTTATATTTAAGAAAGGTAAAGCAATGAGTGTATGTATAATTGACTATGGAATGGGAAATTTACTATCAGTTAAAAGAGCCTTTGAAAAATGTGGAGCTGATGTGAAAATAGCAAAAAAACCAGAGGAACTATATTTAGCAACACATATTATACTTCCAGGAGTAGGAGCTTTTGCTGATGGTATTAATAATTTAAAAGTAGGAAAATGGGATAAGGTTTTAGATGAAATAGTTAAAGAAAAAAAGATACCTATTTTAGGAATTTGTTTAGGTATGCAATTGTTTGCTACATATGGATATGAATCTGGAGAAGTAGAAGGATTAAATTATATAGAAGGTGAAGTTGTAAAACTAGAAGCAAAAGAAATCTTTGAAAGAGTACCTCATGTTGGTTGGAATGATATAAGAAAGATAAACAATAATGAATTATTAGAAGGTATTGAGGATAATACTGATTTTTATTTTGTTCATAGTTATAAATACATAACAAAGAATGAAGAAGATATTGTATGCAAAACAAATTATTGTGGAGAGTTTACATCTGTAATAAATAAAGACAATATTTGGGGAGTTCAATTTCATCCAGAAAAAAGTCAAAAATCAGGATTTAAATTAATTAATAACTTTCTAAATTTATAAGATTGGTGGAGGAATACTTACATGTTAAAAGTTAGAGTTATACCTACATTATTGTATAAAGAAGTTGGATTGGTAAAAGGGATTGGTTTTAATTCATGGCGAAGAATAGATACAGTATTGCCTGCTATTAAAGTTTATAATATGAGAGAGGTAGACGAATTAATTTTATTAGATATAGAAGCAACTATTAAAAGTAAAGAACCAGATTATGAGTCTATCAAGGAGTTCTCTAAAGAATGTTTTGTACCCTTTTGTGTAGGTGGAGGTATAAAATCTATTGATCATATAAGAGGTCTTTTAAGAGCTGGAGCAGATAAAGTATGTATAAATTCAGAGGCATATAATAATTTAAATTTAATAAGAGAAGGTGCTAAATTATTTGGCTCTCAATGTATAGTAATAAGTGTAGATTTTAAATGTATTGATGAAAAATATTATTGTTTTTCACAATCAGGAAATTTTAACACTGGAATTTTAGTAGAGGAATGGGTTAAAATTGTTGAAGAAGCAGGAGCAGGAGAAATTATTTTGACTTCCATAGATAAGGATGGAACCATGAGTGGTTATGATTTAGAAATAATAAAAAAAGTAGTTGATATTGTAAGTATTCCTGTTATAGCATCAGGCGGTGCTGGTAAGTATGAGGATATGTTTAAAGCTATAAATTATAGTAAAGCATCAGCTGTTGCTGCAGCTAGTATATTTCATTTTACAGAAATGACTCCTAAAGAAGCTAAAATGTATTTGTCAAATAAAGGAATAGCAACTAGAAGTTAAATAACTATAGTAATGAAAATTTTATCAAAGGTGGTAAATAGATGTTAAATGATAAGGTAATTTTAATAACTGGTGGAACAGGATCATTTGGTAAAAAGTTTGTAGAGAGAATACTACATGAATATAATCCTAAAAAGATAATAATTTATTCAAGAGATGAGTTTAAGCAAGATTTAATGAAAAAAGAATTTATGAAAAAGGCGAAAAATAAATATCATAAACTTAGATTTTTCATTGGTGATGTAAAAGATAAAGACAGATTGTATAGAGCGTTAGTTGGTGTAGATTATGTTATTCATGCAGCTGCTATGAAGCAAGTTCCAGCATGTGAATACAATCCATTTGAAGCAATAAAAACAAATATAAATGGAGCACAAAATTTAATTGATGCATGTATTGATAGAGGAGTAAAGAAATGTGTTGCACTATCAACAGATAAAGCTGTTAATCCAATTAACTTATATGGAGGAACAAAGCTTGTATCAGACAAATTATTTATCTCAGCTAATGCATATTCTGGAGAGTTTGGTACGATATTTTCAGTTGTTAGATATGGAAATGTGGCAGGGAGCAGAGGTTCTGTAATACCGTTTTTTAAAAGTTTAATTGAAGATGGAAAAAAGGTGCTTCCTATTACTGATTTTAGAATGACTAGATTTTGGATAACATTAGATGAAGGTGTTGATTTAGTTTTTAAAGCATTAAAAGAATCAAAAGGTGGCGAAACATATATTTCAAAAATTCCTTCTTTTAGAATAACAGATTTAGCAAAGGCTATGTTAGATGATGTTGATATGAGAGAAGTAGGTATTAGAGAAGGGGAAAAACTTCATGAAGTAATGATAACAAAAGATGATTCAAGAAGAACATATGAATATGAAAATAATTATATAATATATCCTAATTTTGATTGGTGGGATGAGAAAAAGCATTTTACTAAAGGTGGAAAATTAATAGAATTGGGATTTGAATATGATTCAGGAACGAATTCACAATGGCTTTCAGTTCAGGAGTTAAGAAGAGCTATGAATGATTTAGGTATATTTACACATAAAAAGTAATTTTAAATTTAAGGAGATTAGAATGCGTGAGTTAGCAATAAATGGAGGAAAACCAATTAGGAATACATATCTTGCTTATGGAAAACAAACTATTGATGATGATGATATAGATAATGTGGTAAGTGTTTTAAAAGGTGAGTACTTAACTACAGGGCCTATAGTAAATAAATTTGAAAATAGTATATTGAATTATGTAGGTAGTAAATATGCAGTAGCAGTATCCAATGGTACTGCAGCATTGCATATGGCGTGTCATGTAGCAGGAATTTCAAAAGGAGATGAAGTGTTAGTACCAGCTATTACTTTTGCAGCTTCCTCTAATTGTGTTTTGTATTGTGGTGGAACACCAGTATTTGTAGATGTGGATCCTTATAGTTATAATATTAATGTTAATGAAATAAAGAAAAAAATAAATGATAAAACAAAGGCAATTATAGTTGTAGATTTTGCAGGACAATCTGTAGATATGGATTCTATTTTACAAATTGCTGAAGAATATAATTTAATTGTAATTGAAGATGCAGCTCATGCTTTTGGAAGTGAGTACAAAAATAAAAAGGTTGGAATAAAAGCTCATATGACAACATTTAGTTTTCATCCTGTAAAGCCAATTACAACAGGTGAAGGTGGTGCTGTTGTAACGAATAGCAAGGAGTTATATGAAAAAATGTTATTATTTAGAAGTCATGGTATCACAAGAAATTGTGAATTTATGACTGAAAATCAAGGGCCTTGGTATTATGAACAGATTGATTTAGGATATAATTATAGATTAACTGATATTCAAAGTGCTTTAGGATTATCTCAAATAAAGAAAATAGATAAATTTATAAAAAAAAGAAGAGAAATTGTTAAAATATATAATGAAAATTTTAAAGACATTGATGAAATAGTTATACCTTTTGAATATGAATATTCAAAATCAGGATATCATATATATGTTTTATTGTTAAATTTAAATAAATTGAAGTGTGATAGAAAAACTATATTTGAAGCATTACAAGCTGAAAATATAGGTGTTAATGTCCATTATTTACCTGTATATTTGCATCCATATTATAGAGAATTAGGATATAAAAAAGGAAGTTGTCCTATAGCAGAAGATATTTATAATAAAATGATAACTATACCATTATTTCCTTCAATGAGTAATAAGGATATTGAAGATGTTATAAAAGCAGTGAAAAAGGTTATTAATTATTATAGAAAGTAGGAAGTAACATGAAAGTTGTATGTTTGATTCAGGCAAGAGTCGGATCTACTAGATTACCAGGGAAAATTTTAAAAAATGTATGTGGGAAAACTATTTTGAATCATGAAATTGACAGATTAAAAAAATGTAAAGAAATAGATGAAATAGTAGTAGCAACAACTAATAATACAAATGATGATGAAGTTGTAAATCATGTAAAAAATTTATCTGTTAAATATTTTAGAGGTTCAGAAAATGATGTTTTATCTAGGTTTTATCATGCTGCTAAAGAAGAAAATGCAGATATTGTTGTTAGAGTAACGAGTGATTGTCCATGTATAGATTTTGAAATATTAGATGATGTTGTGAAGTATTTTAAAGAAGCTAATAAGGATAGGAATATTGACTATGTATCAAATACATTGAGAAGAACTTATCCAAGAGGATATGATGTAGAAGTATTTACCTTTAAGAGTTTAGAGAAAGCGTATATTAATTCAAATAAAGCATATGAAAGAGAGCATGTAACTCCATATATTTATGATGATAAAAATGGTTTTTTAAAAGAAGGATTTGAATTTGAAGAAAACTATTCTAAATATAGAGTTACTTTAGATACTATTGAAGATTATATTGTAATAAAAAATATATTTGAAAATTTATATTTTAAAAATAAGTATTTTAAATTAAAAGATGTTGTGAATTATTTGGATAACAATTTAGATGTTGTAAATATAAATAAGAATATTGAGCAGAAAAAATTATATTAACAATATTAATGAGGTATATATGATAACATTAAGAAAGTGTAATTATAATGATTTAGATAAAATATTTAAATGGATAAATGATGCTGAAGTTAGAAAAAATTCTTTTAATAGTAGTTATATTAGTTATGAATCACATATAAGATGGTTTAATGAAAAAATAAATTTAAATAATATATATATATATATTATTTTAAATGATAATAAAGAGATAGGTACAATTAGATTAGAAAAAAAAGATTCAAAAGCGATAATATCATATTTAATAGATAATAAATACAGAGGACATGGATATGGTAATGAAACAATTAAATTAATAAAAAAAGAAGCTATTATTAATAATATAGATATATTAGAGGCTAGTGTAAAAAAAGACAATATGTTATCTAGAAAAATATTTATTAATAATGGCTTTTTTGAAATTGAAGAAAATGATAAATATTTATATTTATATTTTCTTAAAAAGGAAAAGGAGATAGTATGAAGTTACAAGATAAAATTAAAAATGGCGTATATATTATTGCAGAAATGTCGGCAAATCATGCAGGAAGTTTAGAAAATGCTTTAGAATTAGTAAAAGTAGCTAAAGATTGTGGAGCAGATTGTATAAAGATTCAAACATATACAGCAGATACAATAACTATAAATTGTAATAATGAGTACTTTAAATTAAAAGGTGGACTTTGGAAGGGATATAATTTGTATGATTTATATAATGAAGCGCATACACCATGGGAATGGCATAAAGCAATAAAAGATGAAGCAGAAAAATATGGATTAGATTTTTTATCTACACCTTTTGATAAAACATCTGTAGATTTTTTAGAAGAACTTGGTGTTGAATTTTATAAGATAGCATCATTTGAATTAGTTGATATACCATTAATTAAATATGTTGCATCAAAAAGAAAACCTATAATAATGTCATGTGGTATGGGGAGTATAGAAGAAATAGAAACAGCAATAAATGCAATAAAATCTGAAGGCAATGATGATATAATTTTATTAAAATGTTGTAGTCAATATCCGGCAAATTATGACAATATGAATGTTTTAACTATAACTGATATGATAGAAAGATTTCAATTACCAGTAGGGTTATCAGATCATTCAATGGGAAGTGTTGCACCAGTTGTAGCTACAACTTTAGGAGCAAGAGTAATAGAAAAGCATTTTTGTTTAAGTAGAGAAATTAAAAATCCAGATAGTGAATTTTCAATGGAACCTAAAGAATTTAAAGAAATGGTAGAGGCAGTAAATTTGTCTTTAAGAATTAAAGGAAAAGTATCTTATTATTTAAGTGAAGAAGAAAAAAGAGCTAAAAATACAAGAAAGTCTATTTTTTGTGTGAAAGATATAAAAATAGGCGAGGAATTTACAGAAGATAATATAAGAGTTATTAGACCAGGATATGGACTAGAACCTAAATATTATGATGAAATTTTAGGTGAAAAATCTAAAGTTAATATAAATTATGGAGAACCAATAAAATTAGAATATTTTAAGTAATAAATAAAATGGTGATTTATAATGATAGGAATAAGAGTTGATTCAAATAAAAATATAGGTTTAGGGCATGTAATGAGATGTCTATCTATTGCAGAGGCTAGTAAAAACAGAGATAAAATATTATTTATTGTGTGTGACAATGAATGTGAAAAAATTATCAAAAATAGAAATTTTAATTGTATTAAACTTTTAAACAAATATGATGATTTAAATAATGAAGTTTATGAAATTAAAAAAATAATATATAAGTATAAAATATCTAAATTATTAATAGATAGTTATTTTGTTACAGATTATTATTTAAAAGCTTTAAAAGAAGTTTGTAAGATTATATATATTAATGATTTTTTAGAATTTAGATATGATGTTGATGCAATTATAAATTATAATATATTTTCTGAGTATATTGAGTATTCAAAATATTATAAAAATAATCAAATATTTAAAGGTACTAAATATGTTCCTTTAAATAAAGTATATGAAAATATATCGTATGTATTAAAAAGAAAAGTAAAAAATATACTAATTACTACAGGTGGAACAGATATAAATAATATAAATAGATTAATATTAAATAGGATTATAGAAGATGATAATTTTAAAGATATAAATTTTAATATTATAATAGGAAAATATTTCAATATTATAGAGGAAGAAAAAAATTTTTATAATAGATATTCTAACATAAATTTAGTAGAAAATATCAATGATATGTCTAAAATAATAAAAGAATCAGATATAGTAATTAGTGCAGCAGGATTTACAATGTATGAAATATGTTCCATTGGTGTACCATGTATATTATTGAGTAATGGGTCAGATTTAGCAGCAAAATCATTTTTAAAGAAAAAATCAATTATATATGGAGGAGATTGCAATAATCTTGATTTAGATGTATTAATTAAAAAAATATATTATTTAATTAATAATTTTGAAATAAGAAAAAAATTAAATAAAAATAGTAAGAATATTATTGATAAAAAAGGTTCATATAGAATATTAGATATAATAAATAATATATGATAATAATTATTAAGAGGTAAATAGCATGGATAAATATATTGTAGAAAAAAGTAAAGATAATTATGATATATTGAAAATAGTAAATGACAAGAGAAGTATATACATAGGAAGTAAATATAATGAAAAAAGAGAAATAGATAAATTTATAAATTTAGCTGGTGAAATGACTGAAAAAGATAATTATGTTGTTTTAGGTTTAGGAACAGGAAATCATATAAAAGAACTAATTAAAGCTAAACATAATCAAGCAAAAATACTTGTTATTGAATGTGAAAAAGAATGGAGTAATAAATTAAATTTTAAAGATAAAGATGTAATTGTGGCAAAAAGTATAGAGGATATTCAAAATTTTTTATATAACTATGTAAATGAATTTAATATACATTATCTAAAAATAATTCCTTATGCTAACTATAATAAAATATATGAAAAAGATATTGCTTATGAATGTAAGTATATAAAAGAGTATTTTGAAAAACTTATTATCAATATTAATACAAAGATCAAATTCCATGATATTTGGTTTGAATTTAGAATTAAAAATTTAAAATATTTATGTGAAAGCACATATATAACTGAACTAAAAGGAAAATATAGAAATAAACCAGCAATAATTGTTTCTGCTGGGCCTTCTTTAAGTAAAAATATAGAATGCTTAAAAGATAATAAAAATGCCTTGATAATTAGTGGTGGAAGAACTTTAAAATCTCTTTTAGGAATTAATGTTATTCCAGATTATGTAACAATTATTGATCCAAGTGAATATTCATATGCTTTAGTAAAAGATTATATAGGTTTTTATCATAATACTTTAATATATATGGATAATATTAATAATAAAATTTTAAATAAGCATAAAGGGAAAAAAATAATACTTTCAGACAATAAAAAAATAGAAAGAATATATATAGAAGAACATATAAAAAAATATTCAGGAGGATCAGTATCACATACAATGACAGAGCTTGCTATTCTTATGGGATGTAATCCTATAATATTTATAGGGCAAGATTTTGCATATACAAATGATAAAGGACATGCTGATATTGCTAGTAGTCCATGGAAAAGAGTAGATATTAAAAATTATGAAGAAGATGATGATGTATATGTAAAATCTTTAGATGGAAGTATTCTTAGAACAAGTAAATATTTAAATCTTTTTAAAAAAAACATGGAATATATAATAGATGAACATAAACATATAGAATTCATTAATGCTACTGAAGGTGGAGCATTAATAAAGGGAGCTGAAAATAAAACTTTAAAAGAAACTTTAGAAAATATAAACTATAGTTTAGATAATTCTAATACTGTAAAAGAAAAAATACATGAAAATATTATTGTAAAAAATAAAATTATAAATTGTATTAAAAATACTATTGTTAATATAAATAAAATTAATAAATTAACTATAGAAATATTAGATTTATTAAAAAAAGCAGAACAAAGTATTAAATTTGATTTAAAAAATAAGCAATATATTTTTTATAAATTAGAAAAGTTAGAAGAAAAATATACTAATATTGAAAAAGGAATATATTTTTTTGAAGAAATTCTTTATCCAATAATATATGAAGTTAATTACGAAAAAGAATATATAATAAAAAATAATGATAATAATATTAATGAGATAATAAAACAAATAAAAAGAAAAGAGTTGTATTATTCCAAAATAAATAATATATATATAGAAAAAATAGAATTTATAAAAAAATGTTTTAATGAAATAGAGCAGGAAAATATAAAGAATTAAAGTTTTGGTAATAATAGCAGATGAATTTATAGTAAGTAATTTAGCATAACAAAGTTTAGATGAGAAGTATAATATGATTAAATTTTATATATTATAAATTTTTAATTTATAAGCGAAGATAGAAATTTATATAAAAACTAATAATATTAATATATAATGTATATTACAAAAAAATATGTTGCAATATATGAAAATTATCTAGTAAAAATATATAATATTTAAAAACAACATAAAAATATTATGCTAAAGTTTGGGATTTAGTCAAAAAAGTTATGGACATATTTGCAACAAGAAATTAGATGAGGTAATAGAATTTATAAATAATCATAAGCATAATATTAAGGCTATGTGTACCATTATAGGCATAGCTAGAAGCAAATATTGTAAAATTTTTTGATAAAACTATAAGTATGTAAGAGAAGAAGAAAATGATGAGTTAAAGTCAGATATTAAAAGAATATATAAAGACAATAAAGGTATATATGGTGATCATAGAATTCATTATATATTCTGTATATAAGGCTTCAATGTATCATTGAATAGAGTTTAGAGACTAATGACTGAAATTGATATTTGTGTAATAAATGTAAGAAATACAAACCGTATTCAAGTAAAAAGGTAGTAGAATGTTTAGAAAAAGTTTTTAAAAGGGATTTTACTAATACTTATATATAATGAAAAATTTGTAGGGGATATTGCATATATTCATATTATAAAAAATGCTTGGTGTTATTTACCTTCAGTTCTAGATTTATATTCTAAAAATATAATTAGCTATGCTTTTAGTCAGAGAATGATTAATGATTTAGTTACTAAAGTCTTAAAGAATGTTTATTATAGCCAATTTTCTAATAAGAATAAGCGATTAATATTTCATAACGATTTAGACTCTCAATATACTAGTAATGAGTTAAAAGAACTATGTAGTTAATAGCACTATTTTAAATATATTGAAGGTTAGTATAACAGAAAAAGTCTGCACTCTTCTATTAATTATATGACTCCAAATTAATGTGAATTATTTGATAGAAGTGTAGCATAAAAAAATTACTTTTTTCATATATTAATATGAAATCCAAATTATTATATGAAAAAAGGATGATTTTGTTTATTTTTATAAATTTTATTTACTCAATAATATATATAGATATAAAATAGAAAGTTGGATTACATAATGGTTACTAAAAATTTTAATATATTAAACTATAAAATATTGAAGAAAAATGTATTACATAAATTTAATGAATATAATATTGAAGAAATGCAAAATAAAATAAAAAAATATATAGACAGCAATATTTGTGATTTAGAAGGAATTTTATTTGAAATTAAATTAGATATATTAAAAGGAAATTTACATGATGCTGAAATTAAATTGAAAAATATATATACAAAATATGAATATAACTTTGAAGTGAATTTGTTATTATGTGAAATACACTATAAAAATAAAAATTATTATGAATCTATGAGACAATTAATAATATGTAATGTATTAAATACAAGTAAGAATTATGAAATTGAAAAAATAACTAATGATATATTAAATAATTATATAGATTTAAATCAACAAATAATTTTATTAAAAGATGTGAAAAATAAATTCTTAAATTTAGATAAAGAGTATAGTATTAACTATGATGGAATATATGATATAGGAAAAGCAATTAAGGTATTAGGAAAAACTTACTTTGTTGGACTTTATGACTACTATTATTATGAAAGAGATGCATTATTTAAAGACATTGCATCAGAATTATCTAATTTATTTAAGATAGAGGTTATTCCAGGAAAAGTACATAAATATTTTAAATATAAAGCAGAAGTAGATACTGTAATTCCAATAATGAAAATAGATGAAGGTAGTATTATTGAAATTTTTATAAATAAAGAAAAATATAATTTTAATAGTTTGATTTATAATAGATTTTATTATTATAAAGTAAAATCTGGAGATGAAGTATTAATAAAATCAAATAAAAATTTTATTATAGGAGATATAATAAAATTAAAGTTAAATGAAAGTAAACCTAAATTAATTTTGAATATATTTATAGATGGATTATCTCAAAAATTTATTGAAAAAAATAAATTAGAAGAAATAATGCCTAATACTTATAAATATTTTTTAGATGGAGCTATAAATAATAATTGTTATAGTAGTGGAGAGTGGACATATGTAAGTTTAGCTAGTCACTTTACAGGTTTATCAACAGTTAATCATATGGTTTTCCATCCTAATATAAACACAGATAATATTAAAAAATTAGATTTATATACAGAGATATTTAAAGAAAATGGGTATAATACTGCTAAAATAGATGGTGATTGGAGAAGTTGTCCTAAAGTTGGATATGTTAAAGGAATGAATAGATATGTTTATCAAGCATCAATTAGAGGAATGCATGTTAATGAAGTAATAGATGAAGCAATAGAACATATTGAAGCATTTAAAGAAACTAATAATTTTTTATGGATTTGTATACCAGATTTACATGATATTGCAGATGAATATGAAACAAGATTAAGTACACAAATAGAAAGTGATATAAATGTACGAGTTAAAAATAAAACGATTGGAACTAGTGTTCGTAAAAGGTATGATATTGGTAAAATAGAAAGATATAGAATACAGTTAAAAAGAATAGATAGATATTTAAAAATTATATATGATTATATTAATGATAATTATAAAAATGATGAAGTAATAGTTTCAATATTTTCTGATCATGGACAAGGATATTTTATAGAAGATGGGAAAGATATGTTAGAAGAAGAGCGAGTAAAGGTGCCATTAATGATAAAAGGAAAAAATATAAGTAGTGGGCAATATGATGAAATGATTCAAGCTTATGATATGTATCGGATAATTTTAAATGCTATTGGAATAGAAGATAAATTTAATAATGATGCAAATCTGCCTAAATATTTTGGTGGAAATAAAGAAAGAGATTATACTATAAGTGAAAGTATTTTTCCTAATGAAACTTATAAAGCTACAATAAATGATAAGTATTATAAATTCTTTTTTGAAAGTGAGGAAAAAGTAACTATAGATGGAAGAGTTAAATTAAGAAAATATAATATTAAATTAATCAATAAGAAAAACGATGAAGATGAAACTTTAAAAGAAATAGATATAGCTGAAAAATATTCTAATATAATTATTGAGCATATAAAATCAAGAATTATATTTTAAGTGGTTTAAAATATGGAATATATACAAAGTATTTTTGAAAAAATAATGATTAAAAATAAAATAGATAATAGTAAAGTGAAAGAAATTATACAAATAAATGGACTTACTAATAAGAATTATAAAGTTAGTACAGAAAATAATGAATATATTTTAAGAATTCCTGGTAATGGAACAGAAAAAATGATAAATAGAAAAATAGAAAAAGAAAATACTGTTTTAGTAAATGAATTAAATATAGATGCAAAATTACTATATTTTGATGAAGATAGTGGAATAAAAATAAGTGAATTTATAAAGGAAGCTAAAGCATTAGATAAAAATAAATGTAGTTATAAAATAAATATGAAAAAAATAACTAATATATTTAAAATACTTCATAAAAGTAATAAACTAATGAAAAATGAGTTTAATATAATAAATAAAATTCAGGAGTATGAAAAATTATTGAATGAATGTAATGGTGAGTTCTTTGAAGATTATTATTTTTATAGAGAGCAGATATTTAAATTAGAAGAAGTAATGTGTAATTTAGGTAAGGAAATTACATCATGCCACAATGATTCATTGGCTGAAAATTTTATACTTGATAAAAATGAAAAATTGTATTTAATTGATTGGGAGTATTCAGGATTAAATGATTATACATGGGATTTAGCATCATGTATTTTAGAAAATGAATTTTCAAAATATGAGGAAGAATTATTTTTAAATTATTATTTTGAAGGAAATGTAGAAGAAAAAATAATGATTAAAGTTTTAATAAATAAAATTTATCAAGATTTTTTATGGAGTATTTGGGCACTTGTTAAATCATATAACGGTGATGATTTAATGGAGTATGGTTTAAATAGATATATTAGAATGAAAGAAAATTTTAAGATTTTTCAGCAAAAATATAATTTTAAAAGGTGAAAATATGAATGCAATAATTTTAGCTGCAGGTTTAGGCAGTAGGTTAAAGCCATTAACTAAAGAGGTTCCTAAACCTTTAGTTAAAGTAAATGGGTTAAGTTTAATTGAAAGACAGATATATTTATTAAAAGAAGCAGGCATTTGTGAAATTATTATAGTTATAGGATATATGAGTGATAAATTTAAATTTTTAGAAAAGAAATATAATGTAAAACTTATATATAATAATAAATATAAAGAATATAACAATATTTATAGTTTATATTTAGCACAAGATTATTTAAATAATACATATATATTAGAAGGAGATGTATACTTAACTAAAAATTTATTTATAGAAAATTTAAAACACTCTACATACTTTGCTGTAAAAAAAGAAATGTATGAAAATGAATGGGTTTTGAAGTATGATAATAAGAAAAGATTACAAGAAATTTATATAGGATATGAAAAAGGTGCATATGTGATGTCTGGAATATCATATTGGAACATTGATGACACAAAAGTGATAAAAGATAAATTAAATAAATTAATAAAAAATAAAAATTTTAAAAATTTATATTGGGATGATATTGTGAGAAAAGAAGTTGAAAATTTTAATATAAATGTAGAAGAAGTAGATTTTAATTGTGTTTATGAAATAGATACAGTAGAGGATTTGGAGAATGTACCATATTAAAATTATTTAATTAACAAATGTAAAATAATAAAGATAGGATGTGATTATATGAGGATAAATAAAAATATATATTCATTAAATATTTTCAAAAATTATACTAAAAATGTAAAAAATAATGCTACTGCTTTAGAGAGAATATCAAGTGGAAAAAAAGTAAACTCTTCTAAGGATAATCCAATTAAAATTGAGAGAAGTGAAAATATAAATATTAAAATAAGAGCTTTGCAAAAAGCAAATGAAAATCTTCAGGATGGGATATCATGTATACAAATAGTTGATTCAAGTATGGGGGAGATAAGTAATGCATTAATTAGAATGAGAGAATTAAGTGTTGAGGCAGCTAATGATAGTTATACTAAGGAAGATAGGGAAAGTATAGCATTAGAAATTGATCATTTGAGTAAATTTATAGATGAAACAGTTGAAAATACTAATATAAATGGGAATAAATTATTAGGGGATGATAAGGTAGTTGATAATACAAAACCAATATTAAAAAAGTTACAAATTGGTTCAGAAGTTGGAGAGACTATGGATATACCATATTATAATTTAACATGTAAAAATTTAAACATAGAAAATATAAATGTAATTGATAATCCTTCTGGTGCAATAAGTTCATTGGAAAAAGCTCTATCTGAAGTAACGGAGTGCAGATCTTTATATGGTAGTATATATAATAGAATGGAAGAGTCTATAAATATTGTTTTAAGCAATGGTAATACATATGAAAACTCATATAGTGAAATGATTGATGCTGATATAGCATTAGAAATGTTAGAGTTTAGTAGAACATCAATATTAATGGAGTCATCAATATCACTAATGAATCAAAGCAATAATTTCCCTAAAGAAATATTAAATATATTATCAGGGTTAATTAAATAAATGGATTAATAGATATATATTTTATTAAATTCTTATAAAAAATAGCTTATTATTTTGTGGAATTACCTAATTTTTTAAAGCATATAATTTTAATTAATCTTTCTAAGAAATTTTTTTATGTTAATTTTTAAGTGTACAATTAAATTTGAGATATATTAATATAATAAGGAGATTATAAATGAAAAAAATACTTATAATAGGTTCAGGAGAAGATTTTATAGACGTTGTTAATATAGCTAAATCAAAAAAATTATATGTTATTGTTTGTGATGGAGTTAAAGAAGGAGTAGCTAAAAAATATGCTGATAAATATTATGATATTGATATAAATGATTATGATAGTATAGAGAGAATAATAAAAAGGGAAAAGATAGATGCTATTTTTACATCATTTTCAGATAAAACTTTAAAGGTTTATGCAGATATGTGTAAAAAATTTGATTTAAATTGCACTTTAACACCAGAATTAGTGGAGTTGTTAATTAATAAAGAGAAAATGAAAAATAAATTTTTACAAGACTCCATACCAACTGCTAAGTTTACATATATAGGAAAAGAGTTTTTTGAAAATGAGATTAAGGATTTAAAATTTCCATTAGTCATGAAACCTTTGGTTAGTAGTGGCTCTAAAGGAATATTTATAGTTAACAATATACAAGAAATACGAGAAAATATTCAAATGGTATTAAGTACTTGTAATAATGAAAAATTAATTATAAATAAAATTTTACTAGAAGAATTTATTGAAGGTGAAGAAGTAATAATAAGTGCTTGGGTATGCAATGGAAAACCTTATATACAATTTATAAATGATAGAGAATTATATATAAAAGATAAAGGAAGAGCAGGTCAAGCAATAAGAAATATTATTCCATCAAAACATATTAAATATATTGAAAAAGAAGCTGAGAACCTACTTAATAATATAGTAAGTTCATTTAAATTTAAAAATGGACCATGTATTATACAAACAATTTTATCTAAAGAGGGATTGAAAGTAATAGAAGTATTAGGAAGAATTTCAGGTGTTAATGATCATAAAGTAAATGAGAAAATTGGTGGAATAAATACATTGAAATTATTTTTTGATTATATTTTAAATGGTAAAGTGGATATGAAGTTATTAGAACATGATGATAAAATTATAAAAAAAAGTTGTATATTTTTTCCTGTGATTTTAAAGAGTGGAGTTATAGGGGATATTGAAAATTTAAATGAGGTGAAAAAATTATCATTTGTATCACATATAGATAAAATGAAAAATATTGGAGATGAAGTTAAAGATACTGGAGATATGATGTCTATAGCTGGAAGGATATTTATAGTAGCAGAAAATTTATATTTAGCATATAAATATGAAAAAATAGTTAAGGAAAAATTAAAAATAAAAGATATAAAAGGAAAAAATATGATAGATAATTTTTAAAAGAAGGAATATAGGAAATATTATGAGAATAAGAAATTTTTTTATATTATTTTTAATACCTGTAATTTTTGCATTAACAGGTTGTAATAGAAGTGAAGTAAATAAAGATAGAAAATTGGTAATAGCAACGCAAATTGGATTATCTCATTCAGGAACAATTTTAATGAATGAATTAGGTATATTAAAAAAGAATTTACCAGATGATGTTAAAGTTGAATTGGTAGAAATAACAGGTGGTGGAGCAGCTGTAAGAGAAGCCATAACAACTAACAATGTCAATATAGGTGGTATGGGAATACCTCCGTTTCTTATTGGAATAGATAAGGGCATGGAATTAAAACTTTTAAATGGATTTGCAGTAAATAAATATATGTTAGTAGCAAATAAAGATAATATTCAAAGTGTTGAAGATATAGGTGATATTGATAAAATTGCAATTTTACAATATGGAAGTATTAATCATATTATGCTTTCAATGATATCAAAAAAAGTTTTTAATGATGCAAATAAATTTGAAAATAATATGGTAATAATGCCTGAATCTGATTCAGTAGCTGCAATGGAGTCTGGCGCTGAAGTTTCACTTTATTTAGGATCACAGCCTACAATACAAAAGGCTATAAATTTAGAAAATACTCATGTTATTGCTGATGTTGAGGATTATATTGGTAAAATAACAACGGTAGTTGCCGTGGCAAATGATAAATATTCAAAGGAAAATCCAGATATATGTGAAGCTTATGTTAAATCATTAGAAGAAACTTTTAATTATATGAAAGAAAATAAAGAAGAATGTATTGAAATTTTAGCAGAAAAATTTAATATGAGTGCTGAAGAATTAAAAGATATATATAATAAAGTTTTATTTAGTACAAATATTTATGGTTTTGATGAAATAGGTGAATTTATGTATGAAAATGGATATATAGAATCTAAACCTTTAACATTAAAAGAAGCAATGTCTAAATAGAAAATCAAGAGAGTGTTAAGATATGAAAAAGGTATTAAAAAATATATTTATACAGAGATTATTATGGATTGTGTTACTTTTGTTAGTATGGGAAATAACAGTGTTATTGAAATTAATTCCTCAATCAGCGTTGCCGAGTATTGGAGATGTTTGTAAAGAACTTATTAAATCTATTACAAAAGGAGAATTATTAAGGCAAACATTTAATTCTATTTCAATTATATTGAAAGCTATGGTAATATCATTTATTATGGCTCTAATAATAATTTATTTATCAGAAATATCAAAAATATTTAAAAGTTTTTTAGATACAGTAATATTAATCTTAAATCCTTTACCTGGAGTAGCTATTTTACCATTAATTATGATTTGGTTTGGAATCAGTGAAAATGCTATATTAGCAATAATAGTTCATGCTATTGTTTGGCCACTAATTATAAATCTTAACACAGGATTAAATGATATGCCAAAGGTTTATAGAGAAGTATCTATGAATTTAGGGTTATCTTCATTAAAATTTATAAAAGATATATTACTTTATAGCACCATGCCGTTTATTATTTCAGGATTTAAGATAGGATGGGCTAGAGCTTGGCGGGCTTTAATAAGTGCAGAAATGATATTTGGAGCAGTAGGATCAGTTGGTGGGATAGGTATATATATATATAGGCAAAGAGCATTTGCAAATCCATCAGGAATTTTCGCGGGATTAATTATAGTAATGGTTATAGGTATATTTATAGAGGAAGTTGTATTTAAATTTATAGAAAATAAAACTATCAATAAATGGAAATAACTAAACATTGATAAAAGGGAAAATAAATATATGAAAGAAAAATTAAAGTTAGTTGGAATAGAAAAATTTTTTTTTAATAATGAAAATAAAAGGATTATATTAGATAATGTTAATCTAACTATATATGATGGTGAGTTTGTGTGTATATTAGGTTATTCTGGCTGTGGAAAATCAACATTGCTTAGAATTATAGCTAATTTTGAAGAAATAGAAAAAGGTAAGATATTGTTAGATGGGAAAACAATAACTAAGTCTACTCCTAAAATATTCATGATGTTTCAGAGCTTTGATCAGTTATTTCCTTGGAAAACTATAAAAGATAATTTAGTATATGCATTAAAAGCAACTAAAATAGAAGAAGATAAAAAAAAGGCAAATAATATAGCAATAGAGTATTTAGGATTGGTAGGATTATCGGAATATATTAATAGTTATCCTCATCAACTATCTGGTGGGATGAAACAAAGAGCTGCATTAGCTAGGGCATTAAGTTTAAAACCAGATGTATTATTAATGGATGAACCTTTGGGTTCATTAGATGCTATAACTAGAAATGAAATACAAAAATTAATATTAGATATATGGGAAAAGTATAAAATAACTATAGTTTTTGTAACTCATGATGTAGATGAAGCGATAAAGTTGTCAACTAGAATTTTGATTATGGATGATACTATTAAAGGAATAAAATATGATATTAAAAATAAAACATCTTTAATTAAAGAAGATATTGAAATAAAGCAATATAATAATTTATTAAAAGATAAAATTATTAAAAGTATGAATCATTAAATAAAATACTGCTAAAATTAAAATAAGAAAGTATAATATGTAATATTTTGATTTGTTTAATTATTAAATACAAGATAGATAAGTTATAAATATATACAAGGAGTAATATAAATGTTTTATGTTCTTTCAATTGGAGCTGGTATTGAGCATTTGGAAAGTATTTTGTTGAGTAAGGAATTAGGTTATAAAGTTATAGCTGTTGATAGAGATAAATCAGCAGTAGGTTTAAAATTTGCAGATATATCATATATAATAGATATTAAAAACGAGGAAGAAATAATAAATATAGCTAAAAAATATAATATTAAAGCTGTATTACCAACACCAATAGGAAGATATTTATCAACTGTAGGTGCTGTGAATGATGCTTTAAATTTAAAGGGAATAGGAAAAGAATCAGCATTAAAATGTGTTGACAAAGTTGAATTTAATAAAGAGATGAATAAAAAAGGAGTTCTTTGTGCTAGTCAGCTTGTGGCAAAAAGTAAAAATGAAATAATTTGTGCAATTAATAAAATTGGAATTCCATGTATAATTAAACCTAGATTTGGATCAGGAAATAGAGGAGTTAGAATAATATATAATGAGTATGATAAAAATAGAATTATCAGTGAGCATTTAAATGAAAGAGGCGATGATGATAGTTTAATTGAATCTCAAATAGTTGGGCGTGAATTTGGAATAGATGCAGTTATTTATGATGGAATATTCAAATTAATTTTAGTAAGAGAGAAAACAATAACTGAAATACCATATAGACAAGAGACTGGATATATATGTCCTGCTGATATAGAAGAATCATTAACTATAAAAATAGGAAAAACTATTGAAAATGTATGTAGAGGAATAAGTATTGATAATTGTTTAATTAATGCTGATATAATAATTGATAAAAATAACAAAGTATATATTATTGAATTATCAGGAAGACCATCAGGATATTATATTTCTAAAAAAGTTATTCCATATGTAACAGGAATTAATTTTTTAAAAGAAGGTTTAAATATGGTTTTAAATAGAGAGTATAATTTTACTGTAAAAAGCAATAAATTAGTTAGAATTAGTTTTTTAAGTGATTTGAATCATGGGTTGCATAATATTCCAAGTAATGAAGAGTTAAAAGAAAGATTTAATCTATTGGATAGTAACGTTAATATTATGAAATGTGATGAAATTGATACTTTTAAATCAGGTAAAGATGTATATAAAAGAGGATTTATTTTATTAAAAGGAGATAGTTATAAAGAGATGGATGAAAATTTAAAAGATATTTATAGCTATTTAAATTCATAGGAGAAATATTAATGAATATAGAAAGAGAATTAAATAAAAGTGTGTGGAAAAAGCAATTAGAGAAAAATAAAATGTTATATCCGGATGAAAGAGTAGTAGCATTTTTTGCTAATAATTTTAAGGAGCAAAATAATTATGAAAAAAATGTATTAGATATCGGGTGTGGATCTGGAAGAAACTTAATTCCAGCACTAGATTATGGGTTTAATTGTTATGGGATTGATTTTAATGAAGAGTGCTGTATAACGGTTAAAAAAACTTTTGAAGATAGAAAAGGATTAAAAAAAATATATTTTGGAGATTTAAAAAGTGTTAATTTAAAAAGTGACTTTTATGATGTAGTGTTAATTTATGGAGTTTTATTTTTAAATGAATATAATGAAATGAGACAATTATTAAGTGAGATAAAGAGAATAATGAAAAAAGGTGGAAAAATGATTGTTAATTTTAGAGCTGAAGATGATTATTTAAATGGAAAAGGCAAAAAAATTGGCGATTATTCATATATACTTGATGAAAGTACAGGATCATATGAAAATGCATATTATACATTTTTGAGTTTTGATAAAGCTAGTAATTTATTAAAAGAGTATGGATTTAAAATATTAAAATATGAGAAAATTGAATTTTATAAAAATTGTTTGAAAGAAAAACATTCTTGGTGGATATTTACTGTAGAAGCTTAAGTTAAATAGTGTTTGAAAGTTGGTAAGATGTATATGGTAAGTAAGAAAAATGTATGTTGTATAATTCAAGCTAGGACAACGTCTACTAGATTACCTAATAAAGTTTTTAAAAATTTAGCTGGTTATTCAATGCTATATCATGTAATTGAGAGAGTAAAAAGAACTCATTTTATAGATAAAATAATTATTGCCACAACAAATAAGATTGAAGATGATGAAATAGAAAAATTTTGTATTGAAAATTCTATTGAATATTTTAGAGGGGACAAGGAAAATGTTTTAAAGAGATATTATGATGCAGCAAAATATTATAATGCAGATGTAATTGTAAGGGTTACAAGTGATTGTCCAATGATAGAACCAACAATAATAGATTACTTAGTTAAATATTTTTTGGATAATAATTATGATTATGTTAGTCCAGGTAGCCCCGAAGGAATTATTAGAGGATTAGATACAGAAGTATTTTCTATTAATGCATTAAATAGAGCATATGATTTAGCGGAAAAAAAAGAAGAAAAAGAACATGTAACATGGATAATGTATAATAAAAGTGATTTTTTTAAAGTTGGAAGACCAAATGTTGAAGAAGTTTTTAAAAATGAAAATATTAGAATTTGTGTAGACGAACTAGAAGATTATAAATTAATGGAGATAATATACAATCTATTTTATATAGAAAATGAAATTGTAAATACTAGAGATGTAATCGAGTTTTTAAATAAAAATAATGAAATTTGTAAAATAAATAAAAATATAAAGCAAAAAATTAAATAATAAAGTTAAACATATAATAAAAGAACTAAAATGTGGTTAAAATTCATTTTAGTTCTTTTTTTATTTTTGTTAAGTAAATAGAAGTAGATAATGGAATAAATTTAGAAAAAAACTATAAAAATTTTATTTTGAATTTAAAAGTTGAAAATGTTTTTCTGTTTGAAAATTCAATGTTATTTAATATTATCAGAAAAAATAGTTTAAAGTTTTATAAATGCTAATAATATATTAAATTATTTTAAAAATCATGTAGAAAACATTCATTAAATGTAATATAATTAAAACTAAAGTTTCGACATTTATAGAGTTTGGAGGGAAATTAATTGTCTAATAGTTTAAATACATATGACTTAATAAAGCGAGGATTAAATGCCGCTGCTGTAAGAAGTGAAACTATAGCCAATAATATAGCAAATGTTAACACCAGTGGATATAAGGCTTTTAAAGTTGTTTTTGAAGAAAAATATAAAGATTCTGGTTTTAATATGAAGGCAACCAATGAAAAACATATTCAAAAGGAAAAACCAGGAAGTATTACTACTGTTAGAGACGAAGATACAAGCATGAATGAAAATGGAAACAATGTTAACTTAGATTTAGAAAAGGTAAATCAAGCAGCAAATACTTTAATGTATCAAGCATTAACATCACGTGCCAGTGGAAAGTTAGCATCAATGAAAACTGTGATTGGAGGAAATTAAAATGGGAATGTTTGATTCAATGAGAATTAGTGCCAGTGGATTATCAGCAGAAAGATTAAGAATGGATACCATAAGCTCTAATGTGGCAAATGCTCAAACAACAAGAACAGAAAATGGTGGACCATATGTGAGAAAGGTAGCTGTTTTTAAGGAAGCATTAGATGAAGCAGGAAGATGCAAAGGTATATCAGCAGTGGGAATAGTAAATGATGAATCAGAGCTGGAAAGGGTGTACGATCCTACTCATGTGGACGCTGATGAAGACGGATATGTAACTATGCCTAATGTGAACATATTAAATGAAATGGCAGATATGATAGTTGCTACTAGAACATATGAAGCTAATGCTGATGCATTAAGTGCATCTAAATCAATGTTTACTACAGCATTATCTATAGGAAAATAGGAGGATATAACAAATGAAGATAGACAATTTTACACCCAGTGAAAAAATATTTGAAAAAAGAATAGCAATAGAAGATGAAAATAAAGATAGATTTGGACAAGTATTTAAAAGTGCATTACAAGCTGTCAATGATAAACAAGTTTATTCTGATGAAATGACAAATAAACTTGTTTTAGGTGAAGATGTGGAAATTCATGAGGTAATGCTGGCGGCAGAAGAAGCTTCATTGGCATTACAAACAGCAGTGCAAGTTAGAAATAAATTAACAGAAGCAATTAAAGAATTAACAAATTTACAAATATAGTTAGGAGTGCTTAAGCATGGACAAGTTTTTAGAAGTTTTTAAAAAGCTTTTAGAAAAATTTAAAAATTTAAGCAAAGGTGTAAAGATAGCGTCAATTGTATCTGCTATAACACTTATCATAGCTATTTCATCATTGTTTTTTTATCAATCTTCCAATAAATATTCTGTTTTATTTTCAGGTTTAGACTCAGCAGATTCAAAAACAGTTTTAAGTGCATTGGAGGAGCAAGGTGTAGATTTTAAAGTTGAAGGTGATTCAATTTTAGTAGATAAATCTGTAGTAGATAAGCTTAGATTACAATTAGCTTCTAATTTAACTATGGGAAGTACAGGCTATGAACTAATGGACTCAGGAAGCTCTTTTGGTATGACTGAAGAAGAATTTCAAATTAAAAAGCTTAGAATGCAACAAGGTGAATTAGAAAAAACCATAAAGAGTTTTGAACAAATAAGTGATGCAAGAGTACATATTACTCTTCCTACAAATTCGGTATTTGCCGATGAAAAAGAACCAGGAAGTGCAGCAGTATATGTTAAGTTAGTAGCAGGAAAAACTTTATCACAAGAGCAAGTTAAATCAATAGTGGCTTTAGTTTCAGGAAGTACAGCCATATCTAAGGATAATATTCAAGTAATGGATAGCAATATGAATCTTTTATCAGAAGATTCAAGCTTTAAATTAGATGAAAATAGTGATCAAAATGTAACTTCTACTTCCATTGCAACTCAATTAGAGTTAGAAAAGAAGTATGAAGCTCAATTACAAAAATCAATTTTAGAACTGTTAACACCGGTATTAGGAAATGGAAAAGTTAAAGTAATGGTAAGTGCTGATTTAGATTTTGATTCAACAAAGGTTACAGAAACAGTGGTGGATCCTAATAAAGTAATAATCAGTCAAAAGACTTCAAAAAGTGAGAATAATTCATCAGAAGGTAATGATAATGCAAGTGGTAGCGGAAGTGTAATTGATGAAAATATGGGAAATACAATAGTTACCAATGATAAAAACACAAAGAGCACAACTGAAGAACAAACAACTAATTATGAAGTTGGAAAAACTGAAACAATAAAAATTAAAGCTCCAGGTGAAGTTAAATCATTAAGTGCATCAGTAATAGTTGATGGAGAAATCAATGATGCATTAAGAACTGCCATTGAACAATCTGTGTCAGCAGCAGTAGGGTTAAATGCTGAAAGAGGAGATACAGTTAGTGTAGCAGGAATTACATTTAACACTAAAGATACAGGAAATATTACTGATCCATTTGCAGAGCCAGAAGCAAATAATAACAATATGATTTATATGATTATTGCAGGAGTAGTAGGTGCTATTTTATTAATAGTATTTATTGTATTAAGAAGTAAAAAGAAAAAGGTTAATAAAGAAGTAGTTACAGAAGAAGAAGGAAATCTACTGGATATAGTTATAGAAGATAAGATTTCAAAAGTAGAGGAAGAAGAATTAAAACCTATAGAGTTTGAAGTTCCAAATGAAAATATACATATTGAAAATGAAATTAAGAAATATGCAGCAGAAAAGCCACAACAGGTAGCTGATATAGTTAAATCTTGGTTAGTAGAAAGTGAGAGATAGATAAATGGCGAAAAAACAATTAACAGGTATTCAAAAGTCAGCTCTATTATTTATTACTTTAGGGCCAGAAGCATCAGCAGATATTTTAAAAAGATTACCTGAAAATGAAATACAAAAGATAACTTATGAAATAGCAAATATTTCAACTGTTACATCAGAGCAAAGACATAGCATATTACAAGAGTTTTTAGAAATGAATAAGGCTAAAGATTATCTTCTAGAAGGTGGACTTGACTATGCTAAAGAATTACTATCTAAAGCTTTAGGACCACAAAGAGCAGGGGAAATATTAAACAAGGTAGCAGAAGCATCACAACTTAATAGACCTTTTGCCATAGCAAGAAAGGCAGATGCTCAGCAAATACTTAATATCATTAATTATGAACATCCTCAAACCATTGCATTAATACTTTGCTATTTACAAGTGGAAAAGGCAGCTCAGATAATTTCTGAGCTACCTGAGGAAATTCAAAGTGAAGTAGCTTTAAGAATAGCTACTATGAATACTACATCACCAGATGTTATTAGAGAAATAGAAAAAGTATTAGATGATAAGTTATCTACTATTGTTAAAACTGAAACTACAGTATTAGGTGGAATAGATACTTTAGTAGGTATATTAAATCAAGTTGATAGAACAACTGAAAAGAATATAACTGAAAGCTTACAAGAACAAGATTATGAGCTTGCAGAGAAAATCAAAAGCTGTATGTTTGTATTTGAAGATATTATTACTCTTGATGATGTGGCAATTCAAAGAATTCTTAGAGATGTTGAAACTAAAGAGCTTGCTCTTGCTCTTAAGGGAGCTTCAGAAGAAGTGGCAAATGTTATTTATAAAAATCAATCTAAGAGAGCAGCAGCTTCATTAAAAGAAGATATTGAATACTTAGGGCCAGTAAGATTAACTGATGTTGAAAAAGCACAACAACAAATTGTAGCTGTTATTAGAAGATTAGAAGATGCACAAGAAATAATTATTTCAAGAGGTGGAGAAGATGCACTCATCATGTAATCTTATAAAATCTAGTAATACATCTGTTAAAGGTGATATTAAAATAGTAACAGAATGTGTTGTTACTGAAGAAGAGCAACATTTTCAAGAAATCGAAAATAGTCAAATTAAAAGCTATGAAGCCATTGGGGCAAGTATATTAGATAAGGCAAGAAAAGATTCTGATCATATTATTATGGAAGCTTTTCAATATTCAAAAAATATTGAAAAAGAAGCTTATGAAAAAGGATATGCTCAAGGTGTAAATAATGGATATGAAGATGGCAATAAGCAGGGATATGCAGAATCAAAGGAAGAAGCTAAAGGTATCATAGAAGAAGCTGTAAAAAAAGCTAGAGAAATTTTATTAAGTGCTGAAAAGCAAGTGGAAGATTATAAAATAAAAAAAGAAAAGGAAATAGTGAAACTTTCATTGGAAATGGCAAAGATTATAACAAATAAAAATTTTGAAAATGATGAAAGTGTTATAAGCTTAATTAATCCTGTACTGGAGCAATTTAGAGGTGAGGAAAATATAGTTATAAAATGTAATGGAAACTATATTGTAGCCATTGAGTCTAAAGTTAATGAATGGAAAAAGTCATATGCTATTTCTGGGGAAATACTAGTTCTTGAAGATCCATTAATGGAACTTGGAAATGCAGTTTTGGAAAAAAGTACAGGTAAAGTTGTAGTTGGTTTAGATGTTAGCTTAGAAAAATTAGAAGAATCTATAAAGGAATTTTGTGGTGAAGAAGATGCTTAATATAGATTTTAATTTAATTAGGAAAAGAGTTAATGAAATAGATACTACTTACTGTGAAGGTATAGTAAGTGAAGTTATAGGTCTTACCATTGAAGTGCAGGGAATAAAAGCTTTTGTTGGGGAAGTTTGCACTATATATAATGTTTATAATAATCCTGTAAGTTGTGAAGTGGTAGGATTTAAAAACAACAAAGTCATATTAATGCCTTTAGGTGAACTTGTAGGTATATCTCCAGGATGTATAGTTGTTCCTGAAAGAAGACCTCTTGAAGTACAGTGTTCTGATGATTTAATGGGAATGGTATTAGATGGTTTAGGTAAACCAATATATGGTGGAGAACTTTTAACTGGAACACCATATCCTTTAGAAAATCAACCACCAGATCCATTAAAAAGAAAAAGAATAAAGGATATACTACCTACAGGGGTAAGAGCCATTGATGGTTTTTTAACTTGTGGTGATGGACAAAGAATAGGTATTTTTGCAGGTTCAGGAGTAGGTAAGAGTACAACATTAGGAATGATTGCAAGAGAAGCCGAGGCAGATGTTAATGTTATATGTCTAATTGGAGAAAGAGGCCGTGAGGTTCTTGAGTTTATTGAAAAAGACTTGGGACCGGAAGGTATGAAAAAATCAGTGGTAGTTTGTGCTACTTCTGATAAATCAGCCTTAGAAAGAGTTAAAGGTGCATTAACAGCCACTGCCATAGCAGAATACTTTAGAGATAAAGGTAAGAAAGTTATTCTTATGATGGATTCTGTAACAAGATTTGCCATGGCGCAAAGAGAAATTGGACTTGCCATTGGAGAGCCACCAGCACAAAAGGGGTATACACCGTCAGTTTTTGCTAAGTTACCAAAACTTTTAGAAAGAGCTGGTACATCAGATGTTGGTTCCATAACAGGTTTTTATACGGTGCTAGTTGATGGTGATGACTTTAATGAGCCTATTGCAGATACAGTAAGAGGTATACTTGATGGTCATATAGTTCTGTCAAGAGCATTGGCTCACAAGAATCATTACCCAGCCATTGATGTATTAAATAGCGTAAGTAGATTAATGTCTCAAATAGCTGATGATAAGCATAAAGCAGTATCATCACAAGCAAGAGATTTACTTGCTACTTATAAGGAATCAGAAGACCTTATAAATTTAGGAGCGTATGTTAAGGGCTCCAGTAAAAAGATAGATTTAGCTATTCAATTTAATGATAGTATTAATGCTTATTTAAAGCAAGGAATTGATGAAAAAACAACTTTTGCAGATAATTTAAATAATTTATTTGCTATATTTGGATGATAATTTTAGGAGAGATTAATTTTGGCAAATGGATTTAAATTTTCTCTTGAGAAATTGTTAGAAATGAGAAAAACAAGAGAAGAAGAAGGTAAGAAGCTTTTTAATAATAGTCAGCAGGAACTGCAAAAGTCCATTAATAAGTTAAATGATCTTAATGATAAGTATAAACAATATAATGGAATTGCAGCAGGAGAAACTGTTATATATCAAAAATTAAAGAAAAATTATTTAATAGCTTTAAATAAAGGTATTGAACAAACTGAAATAGAAATAGAGAAAAAACAAAAAGAAGTAGATTATAGAAGAGAGCAATTAAAGGTTAGGCAAATTGAAAGAAAAACTGTAGATATATTAAGAGAAAAGAGATTTAATCAGTTTATGGCAGATGAAAAAAGAAAAGAAGAAATAGCCAATGATGAATTTGCACTATATGCCCATATGAGAAAGATTGGAAAGGAGGTGAAAGAACATGGATTTAGGTAATTTAAATGCTGTAATAGCCAATATGGGAAAAGTTGATAATAACAGTAATGTTAATGGTGATAATTCAGTTAAAACTGAAAATAAAAGCAGTAATGGTAATTTTAAATCAGTGATGAGTTCCAAGGAAGATTCTCTTTCTAAAACTACAGAAGATAACAAAACAACTGTTGAGAATGTATCTAAAGATATAAATGAAGCTATAGATAAAACTGAAGTTATTGAAAAAATTGAAAATGGAACTAAGGAGGAAATAATTGAAGAAGTAATGGTATTACTTCAAGCATTAAATATTCCAGTTATTGATAATAGTAATTTACCTATAAAAATTTATTTAGAATCTGGCAATACTTCTAGCTTAGAATTTGGTAATACTTCTAGTTTAGAGTGTATCAATACTTTAAAAAATATAAATTATTTAAGTGAAATTGCTGATTTAAATATTTCATCAGAGCCAATAAATAACAATAACTCTAATGTGTTAGAAAATATAAATTTGCTTAAAAATAATACTGTATTTGAATCAGAAAATATTAATATATTTGAAAATGTAATAGAAGAAGTGTCTTTAAATAATAGTGAAAATATAGATTTAAATGAAGAAACATTATCTAATATAATCAATTTGCCTATTAAAGAAATTGTTAAAACTTTAAATTTAGAAGAAGATAAAGTTGTTACAACAGATAATATAGATAAAATATTAACTGTTTTGTGTGATAAAGATGGCAATGAAATTAAAAAGGATAAATTTATAGAAGTTGTGGATAGTTCTAAAGGCGAAAGTAAAAAAGATACTTCACAAGGTGTTGAAATGTTAAAGATGGTATTTAATATAGATAAATCTAATGGTGAGCAAAAAGGTGAAGAAGATATTTTAGCCAAGCTTATGACAATGGATGAAGACATAAATAAAGTTGAAGATTACATAGTTGAAGACACACCTATATTTACAGAAGTTTTAAATAGTAAAAATGATGTTGCTTCAAGTCTAATATCAGAGGTGAAACCTGTGGCAGTTTCAAGAGAAACAGTAGCTACTGATGTGGTTTCTAATGTTAAGTATATGGTTAAAAATCAAGTGGAGCAACTTACTGTAAAGATATATCCTAAGGAATTAGGTGAAATAACCATAAAGATAATATCTGAAGATGGAATAATGAAGGCAGATATTAAATCAACATCTAAAGAAACATATACATTGTTAAATTCTAATATGGAAGAAATTAAAAAGCATTTAAGCAATGAAAGTTTAATTATTAAAGAAGTAAATATTGGCTTATATGAAGATACTACTTATTATAGTGGACAAGGTTTTAGTAATGAATTTAATGATGAAAGAAATAAAGAAAATTATTCTGTAGAAGATAATGATTCTATAAATATACATAAAGAAGAAAATGAAGAAATTTCAGAAGAAATTTCTAATGTTAACTTATTAGCATAGGAGAGAATACATATGTCAGATATAAGTACAATTTCAGGGCAAAGTAGAGCTGGTGGTAATTATACTGTTGGAGGAAAAACTGATAGAGGAACTTCAATTGTTGAAGCAGGTGGAAGTGTAGATAAAAATGCATTTTTACAAATATTAGTGGCAGAATTATCTAATTTAGATCCAACGGCTGATACAGATTCAACACAATACATATCACAATTAGCACAGTTTTCAACTATGGAACAAATGTCTAATTTAAATACTACAATGTCTAATTCAGCAGCATATAACTTAGTAGGTAAAGGTGTTACAGTTAATGTTCTTGATAATAAAGGTATTCCTTACACTGGTATAGTTAGAGGTGTAAGTGGAAACAATGGGACGAGTTATACAGTATCAATAGAGGTTTATGAGGATAATCAAACAAAGTATATTGATGTTCCAATGAGTAGTATTCAAACGGTTTTAGATGTAGGAGACTCATCACTTTCAGCTTTAAACAATATGAATACAAATATTGCAATGATGACAGCAAGTTCTTATATAGGAAAATATGTGGAGCTTACTGAAAGTAAAGAAAATGGTAATAATGAAAAGGTAACAGGACAAGTTATGTCTGTATCTAGAGAAAATGGTGCTATAAATATTAAAGTTAAGCTTTTAGATGGAGAAGTAAAGACTTACGACTATAGTTTAGTTGAAAAGGTGCAAGATACTCCAATATAACAAAAGAAGGTGAGTTATGGGGTATAGAATAGTTAATGGAAGAGCATATGCTGTAGGTAATTTTTTTAACCTGGAAAGTGAATCAAAATTAACTAATGGTAATACAGGGGAAGTTAGCTTTAATGATGTATTAAATAATATAAAGACAGAAAATGAAGGATTTATTTTATCTAAACATGCTTGTAAAAGATTCAATGAAATAAGCTTTTCAAGAGATGATATGAATGTGATAAATAATGGTTTTGATTTAGCAAAAGAAAAGGGTGCTAAAAATGCAGTGTTTATATATAAGGATGTGGCATTAATAGCTAATATAAAAAATAGAACAATAATAACTGCTGTAGAGAAAGAAAGAGCAGAAAATAATGTTTTTACCAATATAGATAGTGTAGTTATATTATAAAAATTTATTAGGCTGGACCAAATATGGAGGCCTTGTCTTGTGGAAAGATAGAAGCAAGAAATAAATGAAAAATTTTTAGGAGGAAATATTTATGTTAAGATCGTTATATTCAGGGATTTCAGGAATGAAAGTAAATCAAACTAAGTTAGACGTTATAGGTAATAACTTAGCCAATGTAAGTACAACAGCATTTAAAGGGTCAAGAGTAAATTTCAGTACTACAATAAGTCAAACATTAGGTAGTGCTAGTGCAGCATCAGATTCTTTAGGAGGTGTTAATGGTAAGCAAATAGGTCTTGGAGCACAAATTTCAAGTATTGATAAAATAATGTCTCAAGGTTCAATGCAATCAACATCAAGATCTCTTGACGTAGCAGTAGATGGAAGTGGATACTTTATGGTAGCTACTGGACCAGCACTTACAGGAGGAAATACTGATGCTATAACAATAAAGGATAATGGAGTAGAAAATATGCCAGCTAATAGTTCAGTGGCATATACAAGAGATGGCTCTTTTGTATTAGATAATGAAGGTAATCTTTTAACTTCAAAAGGTTATAGAGTTTTAGGATTTGCTATGGAAACTACAGATCCTCAGCAAAATACTAAAATTGATAATATAGAGGATAATGGAAATGTATTATATGTTGAATCAAATAATAGTACAAAAGCTATAGATGATAAATTAGTATCTTTAAAAATACCTGATAAAGTAACAAAAATTGATGCACAGGGTACAAGAACAGATGTTGCTGTAAAGAGTTTTAATATATCTGCTGATGGATTAATAACAGGTGTATTAGAAACTGGTGAAATAACAGCTCTTGGTCAAATAGCTATGTCAAGCTTTAAAAATGAAGTTGGTTTAACAGATATAGGAAATAATATGTATGAACCATCAGGAAGTTCAGGAGCAGCAATAATTTCAAGTGGTAAAAATAGTACTGCCGGTAGGAATAGCTCAGGATATGGAGATATTCTTCAAGGATATTTAGAAATGTCAGGAGTAGATATGGCAGAACAATTTACTGATATGATAGTTGCTACTAAAGCTTTCCAAGCAGCAGGAAAAACAATCACTACAGGTGATGAAATTCTTTCAGAAATAATTAACTTAAAGAGATAGTTTGTAAATTATCAATTATGAGCAATGAATGATGGATTAAATTTAATTTATCATTCAGCTCATAAATTATAGTAAAAAATTGAATTACCAAAAATGAGTTAATTATTTTTAATTGATTCATTATTGGTAATTCAATAAGCAAGAAAGGTGTTAGTATGATTGATTTAACAGCAATGAATAATAAAGAATTTACTTTAAATGCAGATCATATAGAAAAGATTGAAGAAGTTCCTGAAACTTTAATAACACTTACCAATGGGAAAAAGTATATTGTTTTAGAAACTATACATGAAGTAAAAGATAAGGTTATAAGATATAAAAATAGAATAGCTACGTATAGAATTTAGGGGGAAATTGATGTGAAGAAAACAGATATTATGACGCCGGCTGGGTTTGTACTTGGAGCTGCCTTAATAGGATATGGAATTGTTTCTGGAGGTCCTTTTAGTATATTTATTGATATTCCATCAATATTCATATGTGTTGGAGGATCTTTAAGTGCTTTATTTATCACATATACTATGGATGAAATCAAAGAGATGTTTGGAAGTCTTGGTAATGCATTTAAAGAAAATAGTGCTTCTCAAAAAGATATAATAGTACAGTTTTCAAATCTTTCACAAAGAGCAAGAAAAGACGGTTTATTATCTTTAGAAGAAGATATAAGTAATTTAGAAGATCCATTCTTAAAAAAGGGTATGCAAATGGTTGTTGATGGTATTGAGCCGGAAACTATTAAGGAAATATTAGAGCTAGACATATATGAAACTGAAAATAGAGGAATGAATGTGGCAGGTATGTATACTGCTTGGGGTGGATATGCTCCAGGATTTGGTATGATAGGTACATTAATAGGGCTAGTTCAAATGATGCAAAACTTAAATGATATTCAAAGTATAGCTGTTGGTATGGGAGTTGCACTTCTTACAACTTTCTATGGTTCATTCCTAGCTAATTACTTTTGTAATCCAATAGGTGCAAATTTAAAAAGACAATGTGCATTAGAAACTGGTACAAGAACTATGATGTTAGAAGGTATCTTAGCAATACAATCAGGTGTTAACCCAAGAATTGTAGAAGAAAAACTTTTAACTTATTTATCTGCAAAAGAAAGATTAGAATATATAAATAGTAATACAGAAAATACAGAAGGAGTTGCATAAGTTATGGCAAGGAAAAAAGTACAGCGTGATGAACCAAGCGGTGATGAATGGTTAGCTACCTACTCTGATTGTGTTACTCTTTTGATGACTTTTTTTGTTCTTTTATATGCAATGTCTTCTACTGATGAAGCTAAAATGAGAGCACTTTCTCAAGCTTTCAGAAGTGTAATGGCAGGTGAAGTTGGTGATAGTATTTTAGAATATAATTTATATAATGGTGATGTTCCTTTAATTGGTGGAGAAACACCAACAGATACTGTAGATGGTGAAAATATTGAAGAAAGTATGTACTATCAAGTAAGTAAATTTGTTAAGGAGCATGAATTAGAAGCGGCAGTGGAAATAATTGAAACTGAACAAGGTGTTGCCATTCAAGTTAGAGAAAGTATACTTTTTGAAACTTCAAAATCAACTTTAAGGGAAGATAGCAAGGAAGTATTAGCATCTATTGCAGAATTATTATCTTCTATAGATAATACTATTGTAGTAGAAGGGCATACTGATAATAGACCTATTTCTACAGCAGAATTCCCTTCTAACTGGGAATTGTCAGTGGATAGAGCTGTAAATGTAGTAAAATATTTTGTTGAAAATACAGGCATAGATCCAAAAAGATTAAGTGCTACAGGATATGGTGAACATCATCCAGTGGTGCCTAATGATACTGAAGAAAATATGGCTAAAAATAGAAGAGTAAATATTTTAATTATAGCTGATGATAAGGAGTAAGAAATGGCAGAAGAAAAGAAAAAAGGTAAAGGTAAACTAATTATTATTATAGTTGTAGCATTATTACTGCTAGGTGGAGGAGTTTTTGCTGGAGTATATTATGGTATGTCAAAGGCAAATGCTGAAGAAGCACCAATAGTAGAAGCTTATACTGAATTAGGGCAATTGCTTGTAAATTTAAGTGATGAAGGTAGCAAAAAATATGTGCAAATGACTGCTACTGTTACTTATGACAGTGCTAATACAGAAGTAGGAGAAGAAATTACTACTAAGCTTGTTGCTTTAAGAGATTCAGCAATATTTTATTTAAAATCTTTAAAAACTTCAGATTTTACTGCTGATAATGAAGTTAATTTAAAGAGAGATTTAGTACAAAGATTAAATTCAAATTTAAAATCTGGAACTATTATAGATATTAAATTTAATGAACTTTTAGTTCAATAATAGGAAGTACATATATATGGAATTTGTATTGATGAGTATTAAAATTATAGGAACATTAATAGTTCTTATACTTTTAATGCTCTTACTATTAAAATTTAATGAAAGCAAATTAAATGAGGTAAATTCAAGAAAAACTATAAGAGTAATTGAAAGAACTCAGTTATCAAAAGATGTATCTTTACAAATAATAAAGATAGGAAAAAAAGCATATGTAATGTCAGTATCACCTTCTAAAGGTGAATTTATAAAAGAGCTAACTGAAGAAGAGCTAAATGAGATTGAAGTTTTAAAGAAATTTGAAATTGAAAAAAATAAAGAAGCTTTTAATAATATTATAAAGCCTTTTGGGGAAGTAATAAATAAACTAAAGAAAAGGAAAAATAAATATGAAAAATAAAAAAGCTTATAAATTAATAGTGTTTTTTATAATAGCAATTACTTTCATGATTCCAAAGGAAGCTTTTGCATCGCCACATTTTAATTTATCTGTTAGTAGTGGAGATACTCCAGCAGATTATGTGGATAGTATAAAAATACTTATATTTTTTACAATGTTAACATTATTACCATCATTTATAATAATGTTTACATCATTTACTAGAATAACGGTGGTATTTTCATTATTAAAGAATGCCATAGGAGCGCAGCAATCAATACCTAGTCAAATTTTAGTTGGATTAGCTATTTTTTTAACTATTTTCATAATGCAACCAGTATATACAGAAATAAATGAAGTTGCATTAAAGCCGTATTCAAATGAAGAAATAACTTTTGAGCAAGCACTTGAAAATGCATCTAATCCAATAAAGGATTTTATGTTAAAAGAAACAAGGCAAAAGGATTTGGAATTATTTGTTGATGCCGCAAAGCTTAATAGTGGAGAGTTAACAAGAAAAAATATTCCTTTATACTCTATTGTTCCTGCTTTTGCCATAAGTGAATTAAAAACAGCATTTCAAATAGGGTTTTTATTATTTGTACCATTTATGGTAATAGATATGATAGTAGCCAGTGTGCTTATGTCTATGGGTATGATGATGATTCCACCAACAGTTATATCTTTGGCATTTAAATTGTTATTATTTGTAATGGTAGATGGATGGAATTTAATTATAAAATCATTAATTACAAGTTTTTCGTGAGGTGAATAAAATTGAGTGAAGCGTTATTAAATGGAATAATAAAAGAATCTATAATGACAGTAATAAAGGTGGCAGGACCTTTTTTAGCTGCTGGATTAATTATAGGTCTTATAATAAGTATAATTCAAGCAACAACCCAAATACAGGAACAAACTTTAACTTTTGTTCCAAAATTGTTAGGAATATGTGCAATAGGATTATTTTTAGCTTCTTGGATATCAAAAACTATGGTTCAATATACAGAAAATATATATAATATCATTACTAAGATATCTTAGGAGGATAAATGATAGATTCAGAAATTATTTTTACTGTTATGTTTATCTTCGTAAGGTTATCAGCATTTTTTATAGTTTTTAATATTATTTTTCCAAATGGAACACCAAAGGTACTGAAATTAGCTATTCCAATGATTTTAGCTTTTGCAATTGAACCAACGGTTTCCAATGCAAGTATGGAAATTATAAATAATAATAATAAGCTACTGATATACTTTTTAAACGAAGGGATTACTGGAGCACTTTTAGGACTTGTAACTAAAAGTTTATTTCAAATATTAAAGCTTGCTGGAAGTTGGATTGATCTTCATATAGGATTTAGTATGTTGTCACTGGCAGATGCCAGTGCATCATCAACTACTACTGCCACAGGAAAATTACTTGAATATTGTACTTTAGTATTATTTTTTATAACAGATGCACATCATTTGATTATTAAGTCGTTAATAGAAAGTTTTTCAGTTGTTTCTGTAGGTTCATCAATAATTTCATCAGAATCTATGATGGAAAGTATGCAGATAATAATAGAATATTTCTTTATGGGAATAAAAATTGCATTACCTATAGTTATTATAATTATAATGACAGATATATGTATGGGATTAGTATCTAGAGTAGTTCCACAAATAAATGTAATGATTTTAGGTATGCCTGTAAAGATGATAGTAGGGTTATTAATGATTACACTTTCTATAGCAATAATAAATAAAGTTTTTATAGGTGCTTTAAGTTATTTACCTTCAGTTATAAGAAGAATATTAAATGTAGCTCCTGTAGCACTTATTTTTATGTCAGATGATAAAACAGAAGAAGCTACTCCTAAAAAGAAATCTGATGCTAGAAAAAAAGGTCAAATTGCTAAAAGTAAAGATGTAGGAATTGCTCTTACTACCATAGCAACTTTATTGGTGATTATGACTTTAAGTGATAAGATAATTAATAACTTTAAAGAAATAATAATTTATTATTTAAGCAATGTAGGCTCTATGGAGTTAACAGATGGTTTATTAAAGTCCGTTGCAAGTAATTCTTTAACTAAATTTGCTTCAACAGTTATATTGGTAGCAATACCTATAATGGTTGCAGGAATAATAGCTAGTTTAATGCAAACAGGATTTTTATTAACTGGAGAACCATTAAAACCTTCTTTAAAAAAGCTTAATCCTTTAAATGGTATTAAAAATATGTTTTCTAATAAAAGCGCCTTTGATCTTTTGAAGAATCTATTGGTGGTAACTATTGTTACTTACATTACATATTCTTATATGAAAGATAAGTATAATGATATTCTTCATATATCAACATTAAATGTTTCAAGCATAGGTAGTGAAATAAAACAGATAGTTGTTGGTTTATTTACTAAAATAGTAATACTTTTAATAGTGCTAGCAGCTACCGATTATTTTATTCAATTTAGGTTTCATAATAAAGAGCTTAGAATGTCTAAGCAAGAAATAAAGGATGAATATAAGCAGATGGAAGGGGATCAACAGGTAAAGGCTAAGATAAAGCAAAAACAAAGAGCCATGATAACTCAAGGTATGATGAATGCCGTGGGAGATGCCACTGTAGTTATTACCAACCCAACTCATATAGCTGTAGCTATAAAGTATGAAGATGGACAGAATAATGCTCCTAAATTAGTTGCAAAGGGAATAGATCATTTAGCCATTAGAATTAAGGAAAAGGCAAAGGAAAATGATGTGCCAATAATAGAAAATAAACCTTTAGCAAGAATGATTTATAAAGAAGTAGAATTGGACAGAGAAATACCACAGGAAATGTATCAAGCTGTAGCTGAAATTCTTGTGGCTATATATAAGATGAAAAAATAAGATAATTAAAAGGATTGATGAAATTGGCTATCGATAGAAAGTTTAATTTAAAAGAAAATCTTGATGTGTTGGTGGCTTTTGGGGTAATTGGTATTGTACTTATGATAATAATACCATTACCATCAATAGTTTTAGATATTTTACTGGCACTCAACATAACTTTATCCATTATTGTAATAATGATTACTATGTTTACCACAAGTGTATTACAATTATCAGTTTTCCCAACATTACTATTGGTAGTTACTTTATTTAGATTGGGACTTAATATTTCTTCCACAAGACTTATATTAAGTAAAGGTGATGCAGGAAGTATAATTACTGCCTTTGGTGATTTCGTAGTTGGTGGAAATTATGTTGTTGGAGTTATTATATTCTTAATAATTATGATAATACAGTTTCTTGTTATAACTAATGGGTCTACTAGAGTAGCAGAAGTTTCTGCAAGATTTACATTAGATGCAATGCCTGGTAAGCAAATGAGTATTGATGCTGATTTAAATTCAGGATTAATAGATGAAGCAACAGCTAAAAAAAGAAGAGCTGATTTGCAGTCTGAAGCAGATTTTTATGGAACCATGGACGGGGCATCTAAGTTTGTTAAAGGTGATGCTGTAGCAGGTATAATAATTACTGTAATAAATGTTTTAGGTGGAATTATAATTGGTATTACTCAAATGGGTATGTCAGCTGGAGAGGCAGCTAGTCGTTTTGTTATTTTAACAATAGGTGATGGGCTTGTAAGTCAGGTTCCAGCATTACTTATTTCTACTGCTGCTGGTATTCTTGTAACTAGATCAAATTCAAAAAATAATTTTGGTAAAACTTTAACTACTCAGTTATCAGCTTTCCCAGTGGCTCTTGGAATTGCAGCAGCAATAATGTTTGCTTTTGCAATAATACCATCAATGCCAACAGTGCCATTTGCATTGGCAGGGGCATCTATGGGTGGATTATCATTTATGCTTATAAAGGAAGAGGAAAAGAAACAAGAAGTTGCCATGGTTCAAGAAGTTGAAGAGCAAGAAGAGCAAATAAGAAAAGAACCTGAGAATGTTATGAATTTAATTTCTGTAGAACCTATGGAAGTTGAAATTGGATATGGTCTTATACCTTTAGCTGATGAAAGAAATGGTGGAGATTTATTACAAAGAATAGCTTCAGTTAGAAGACAGTGTGCCATTGAAATGGGTATAATTGTACAGCCTATTAGAATAAGGGATAATTTACAGCTTAAAAATAATGAGTACATATTAAAAATTAGGGGAACAGTGATAGTTTCTTCTGAATTGATGCCAAACATGCTTCTTTGTATGGATCCATCAGGAGAAAGTGGCACTATGCCAGGAATTAAAACTATTGAACCAACATTTGGTCTGCCAGCTGTATGGATAAATGCAGATCAAAAAGAAGAAGCTGAAATAAGAGGATTTACAGTGGTAGATCCAATAACAGTAATGGTTACTCACTTAACTGAAACTATAAAATCTCATGCACATGAATTATTAGGACGTCAAGAAGTTAAGATGATAGTTGATAATATGAAGGAGAAGTATAGCACAGTTGTAGAGGAACTTATACCTGATTTAATGACCATCGGTGAAGTACAAAAGGTATTACAAAATTTATTAAGAGAAAAAGTACCAGTAAAGGATACTGTAACAATTTTTGAATCTTTAGCAGATAATTCAAGAAATACTAAGGATATAGAGTTATTAACTGAATATGTAAGATTTGCTATGGCAAGAACCATATGTAATACAGTAGTAGATGAAAATAGAACTGTTACAGTGATCACATTAGATCCACAAATTGAAAATATAATTGCAAATAATACACAAAAATCTCTGCAAGGATCATTCCCGTCAGTTGATCCAGAAACAACTACAAGAATTTTAGAAAAAATACGTCAAACAATAGATAGTGTTTATTTCTATAATAATCAACCAATTATTTTGGTATCACCTAATATAAGACCGGTATTTAGAAAACTTATAGAAATGGTATTTCCACATGTTATGGTGCTTTCTTTAAATGAAATACCGAATGATGTACAAATAAGAACAGAAGGAGTTGTAGCTTTATAATGATAATAAAAAAATATGTAGTTAAAAATATGAATGAGGCTATGACGAGAATTAGATATGAATTAGGAAAAGATGCAATAATTATAAGTCAAAGAAAAATAAGACAATCAGGATTTAAAAAATACTTTTCACCTAAGCTTATAGAAGTTACAGCAGCCTTAGAAAACACTACAGAACCAATGAAAACACAAAAACCACAAAGTACTTTTGCAAGTAGTGATGTGTTAAAGGAATCTGTTGAAAGTATTAAAGCAATAATGAATAAGGATGTTGTAAAACCTAAAGAAGAGAAAAATGTTCTTGAAGATGAAGTTAAAGAAATGAAGAGTATTTTAAATGAGATATTAAATAATACTAAAGGTGAAGATAATGAAGATTTATTATTAAATTATGTTAATAGTCTTGATTTAAATCCTGTTTATTTAGAAGAGTTTAGAAGAGTTTGGAATGAAGCTGAAGATAAAGAAGAAGCCATGAAAAGTTATTTGTCAGAGGTAGTACAAATATCAAATGAAGATATAAATGGTAGAGTTGTGTTGGTTGGACCTACAGGTGTAGGAAAAACCACCACAATAGCAAAATTAGCAGGAAAATTAGCTCTTATGGATAAGAAAAAAGTTGGGTTAATCACCATAGATACTTATAGAATTGGAGCTGTAGAACAACTTAAAACTTATGCAGAAATAATGAATATACCATTTAGAGTTGTTATAACCATAAAAGAAATGGAAGAAGCAATTAATTCCATGACAGATTTAGATGTGGTATTAATAGATACCACTGGAAGAAGCAGTAAGAATAATATGCAGATTTCAGAACTAAGAGCTTTTGTTCAAAAAGCTAATCCAGATCATACTCTTATGGTTATGAGTAGTACAACTAAAAACAAAGATGTAAAGATGATACTTAAAGGTTATGAGCAAATAGAGTACGAAAAGCTTATTATTACAAAGTTAGATGAAACTTCATCATATGGAATTATACATACCATATTAAAGGAAAGTAATAAGCCGGTAGCTTTTTTAACTACAGGTCAAAACGTACCAAATGACATAAGGGTTCCAAGTAAAGATGAAATTATTAAGCTTATAATGGGAGAAGATTCAATATGATGGACCAGGCAGAAATTTTAAGACAATTAGCTAGTAAAAGTAGTGGATTAAATGAAAAATCAAAAATTATAACTATAACTTCAGGAAAAGGTGGAGTAGGTAAAAGTAATTTTGTAGTAAACTTAGCAATAGCTCTTGCAAAAGAAGGGAAAAAAATATTGCTTTTTGATGCTGATATTGGTATGGGAAATGATGATGTATTAATGGGAATATATCATAAGTACAATATTATGGATGTTATAAATGGTGAAGTTTCAATTGAAAATGGAATTATTGAAGGGCCACATGGAATTCACTTATTACCTGGAGGAACAGGAATAAATAATATTGAAGATTTGACAGAAGAACAAAGAGAAAGATTTATTTCAGAAATAGATAGAATTGATGGATATGATTATATATTAATTGATACAGGTGCTGGAATAAGTAGAACAGTTCTTGCTTTTATTGCTAGTTCTGATGAAGCTATATTTATTTTAACACCAGAACCTACATCATTGACGGACGGATATAGCCTATTTAAAGCACTTAAGCATTTTAAAATAGAAACTCATGTTAATATAGTAATTAATAGAGTTATAAGTGAAACAGAGGGAAAATCAACATTTAATAAATTTGACTTAGCAACTAGAAAATTTTTAAATGGATATCCAAGTTATTTGGGATGTATATATGAGGATAAGCATATTACCATGGCAGTGAGAAATCAAATTCCTATAGTAATAAAATATCCTAAATCTGAAGCAGCAAAATCCATAGTGCATGTATCAGAAAAAATTATGGGTAGAGAAAGTTCTATAAGAGGAAATGGTGCAAAAGGATTATTTAATAAGTTATTTGATATTTTTTCTTAGGAGGAGAGGGAAATGGCCAAGTTTCAATTAAAAATAAATGGAAGATTAGATGTATTATGTATGCAAAAATTATAGCTAACTAAGGAGGGGTAACAATGAGCTGGACTAATATAGATAATAAGGAAAAAATAGTGGAACAATATATTCCTTTAGTAAAATATATTGCGTCTAGAATAATGATTGGAAGGAGTACTTATATAGAGTATGAAGATTTAGTTAGTTATGGAATGATAGGGTTAATGGATGCCATAAGTAAATTTGATCCAGATAAGGGAATAAAATTTTCATCTTATGCATCAATAAGAATAAAAGGTGAAATGATAGATCAGATAAGAAAAGCAAGGCCTATTTCTAAAGGGGCAATGGATAAATTAGCAAAGTATAATGAAGCTATTGATGCATTACAGAATAGGTTACTTAGAGAACCAATCATAGATGAAATAGCTGAATATTTAAATATAACTGTGTCAGAAGTTGCTGATATCGAAAGATATATTAATTTTATGTCAGTAGTATCTTTAGAAGGAATTCTATTTTCAGAAGATGATGAATTAACTGTTATGGGAGTTGTTGAAGATAAAAATAGCCCAAGTCCTCATGATTCTTATGAAGATAAAGAAAAAGTAGAAATATTAGCTGAATGTATTGAAAAATTAAAAGAAAAAGACAGAACAATATTAAATCTTTATTATTATGAGGGCTTGACATTAAAAGAAATAGGTAAAGTACTAGAGGTATCTGAATCGAGAGTTTGTCAGTTACATAGTAGAGCTATTAAGAATTTAAGGGTTATGCTTCAAAAAATAAATTACATAGAGGTATAAAAAGTGATACATATTTTACTTATAGTTATAGGAATAGTTTTAATAGTTGTTAATAGAGATATAAAAAATGAAAGAGCCGATGATGGAGGCTCTTTTGCTAATATTCTAAAAAATGAAGAAAAAGAATTTACAGACTATGATATGAAATTTGTAGATATGAGAAAAGATATGGCGGAAAGTATTCTTGATTTACAAAAAGAAATTCAAGAATTAAGAACTGAAGTTTTTAATATAGAAAATAGTAATGTAAATATAAAAGAGAATATAAAGCAAGTGAAATTAGATAACGATATAAAAAGGGATTGTATAGATAACGATATAATTTCTGAAATTAATTTTAATAATTTAAAGGATAATCATGGTAATGATAGTAAGTTTGAAAATATTAAAATGATGATTGATGAAGGAAAAAGTGATGAAGAAATATGTAGTTCACTTAGTATAGGAAAGGGTGAAGTATTATTAGTAAGAGGATTATACAATCAATAAAAGAAAGTATTTATATATTTAGAGATAAAAAGATTTTAATGGGAATTGGAATTGGGATGATTATATCTACATTAATATTATTTTTATCTGGCACTAATAAAATGTCAAATGCAGAAATAGAAAAAGCAGCAAGAGCTATGGGAATGCATTATGAAGATGAATGTAAGGTTTTTTTTGAAAATGATAATTCTTCAAGTAATGATGCTACTACTAATAGCACCACAGAAGCTAATGAGGAGGATATATTTAATGATTAGAAGTTTATATACATCATTATCATCAATGATTACTTTAGAAAATCAGCAAACATCAATAACAAATAATTTATCTAATGCTAATACAAATGGATATAAATCAGAATCTTTAGTTACTAAGAGTTTTAATGAAGTATACATAGGTAATAGAGAAAATGGTGTAATAGGTAGTTTGAGTTTGGGAGCTGCCATTGACACAGTACAAAAATCATTTACTCAAGGTGGACTTAAAAGTACATCAGATTCATCGGATTTTGCTATAAATGGAAGAGGTTTTTTTGTAGTTCAAAAAGGTAATGAATATTTGTATACAAGAGATGGAGATTTTACTGTGGGAGCTGATGGAACTTTAAAGACTACTTCAGGAGATTCTGTAATGGGAAGAAATATGAATACAGGGATAATGGAACCTATTTTTGTAGGCAATAATCAATATACATTAGGAGCAAATAATATTTTAAATGTTGAGGGATTAGCTAATTATCAAATGGTTACAGCTGATTTTGAAGATTATAGTACATTAAAAAAAGTAGGAGATAATTATTATACAGCAGAAAATCCTATTATGGATTCTGTAGTAAAAACACATCAAGGTTATTTGGAAGGGTCTAATGTTAATGTAACAAATGAAATGGTTAATATGATGAGTACAATGCGTAATTTCCAAAGTAGTCAAAGTATCTTTAAGATGATAGATGGTACTTTAGATTTAGCTGCTAACAGCATAGGTAAAGTGTAGGAGGATATATAGATGTTAACAACATTATGGACAAGTAAATCAGGACTTAATGCCAATCAAGAGAAATTAGATGTAATATCAAATAATATAGCAAATGTAAATACTACAGGATATAAAAAAGTTAATGCAGGTTTTAAGGATTTAATTTCATCTTCGTTAGATGAATGGGGAAATCCATTAAATGATAAAACAGCTACAGTAGGAAGTGGAGTTAAAGCTGGTAATTTTACTAAAGATAATAGCCAAGGTGGTTTACAAGCAACAAATCAAAAAACTGATTTGGCATTAGATGGTGAAGGATATTTTAAAGTGATTTCCAGTAATGGAACAGGGTATTATACTAGAGATGGCAGTTTTAAATTAGATTCTTATGGAAGACTTGTAACTGCCAATGGGAATATTTTAGAGGTTCAGTATGCAAATGGGTATTCACAAAATAATACAGGTCTTACAGCTGATAATTTTACTATAAATAAAAAAGGGGAAATATTTGCAGAAAACAATGGTAACTTTGAAAAGGTTGGAGAAATTGCAGTATATACAGCAGTAGGCAATGATGCATTTACATCTGTTGGAGATAATTTATTTAAAGAGTTAAATGGAGTTCAAGTATATAGAACTCTAGATGCCGATATGTATCAAGGATATTTAGAAGCTTCCAATGTGGATCTTTCACAAGAGATGACGGATATGATAGTAGCTCAAAGAGCTTTTCAATTAAGTTCTAAGGGAATTACAGCTGCTGATGAAATGTGGCAAATGATAAATAATCTTAGATAAAAAATAATGGATAAAATTTAAAATAAATTTTATCCATTATTTTTTAATAAACTATTAATTTAATAAGAGTTTTTTCGACAATAGATATAGAGAGAAATTTTAGATAACAGAGGAAGAAATAATGAAAATTAATCATAATATGGGTGCCATGAACTCAAAAAGAAATATGAAAATTAATAGTAAAATCTCTTCTAAATCAATAGAAAAATTAAGTTCAGGTTTAAGAATAAATAGTGCTGGAGATGATGCAGCAGGTCTTGCTATTTCTGAAAAAATGAGAGCACAAATTAGAGGATTAGATCAGGCTTCAATAAATGCAGAAGATGGTATTTCTTTAATTCAAACGGCAGATGGTGCATTAACTGAAACTCATTCTATAATTCAAAGAATGAGAGAGATTTCTGTACAAGCTACTAATGACACTAATACTGAAAGTGATAGAAAAGCTCTTCAAGAAGAAATGAATGAACTTACATCAGAAATAAATAGAATTGCTAATACTACAGAATATAATACTAAAAAGATATTAATTGGTGGCAATGGAAATGGAGTAAAGCCTATAAAGTTAGATTTTGCAGGTACAGAAGTTACTCACACTAAGGGGAATGATGCTATAACGAAGAATATGAAGGTTGCAATGACATTAGATGCTGGTATATCAAGCAATACTTATCCTCAACCTGATCGTTTTAGTTTTCAGATAAATGGAATAGATTTAGGGGTTACATATGTTTATTTACCTAATGGAAATGTAGGAGATATTACTTATGGAGTAAAAGATCCAAATGGATTTATAACTCAATCACCTACTCCCAATGGTGTAGTTACGGGAGGCCAAATTAAAATTACTAATACTCCCAATGGAACTTTGGAAGCTAAAGATATTGAAAAAGTAGCAGAAGCTACAGCTAAATTAGTTCAAAGTCAAATTGATACTAATCCAGCTTTAAATGGCGATTTTAGAGCATATGCTAAAGGTGGTCAAATTATAGTTGAAGCTTTAGATTCTGGAAATAGTACAGGTACAAATGCAACAATGAATATTACAGGAATATCTTCTGTTAATAAAGCATTTACTGTAACAGATGTTAATACTGGTGGACAAATTGGTGCAGGAGGAACTATAGCAGGGCAAGATATACCAGCGAAGGGAGCTTCCACTACAATAGATTTCTCTAAAGCTGCTGCTACACCAGGTGATATAAAAGATCTTGTAGGGACAGGTATGAGTATTAATGGACAAACTATACAGTTTTTTAATTCAGATGATGGTCCATATATGGGTAAAGCTATAAAAATAGATATAAAAGGTGTAACTAATCCAGAAAAATTAGTTGATGCAATAATAGCTCAAACTCAAAATAAATTACAAGGAGTTGATTTAGCTAAAGATGGTAATAAATTAATCATTACATCTCAAGTAGTTGGAGCAAATAGTAATCTGGAAGTATTTAATGGAAATGCAACTGGAAATGAACTTGAACTAAACCTTCAAGTTGGAGCAAATGAAAATGAATCAGTATTGATTACTATAAATGAAATGACTGCAAAGGCATTAAGATTAGTTGGACCAGGAGATGGGTATAGCAATGAATATAAAGTTAATGATGGAAATGGAAATTATGAGTGTGCATTAGACATAACTACTTCTGAAAATGCTGAAAAGTCAATAAGAGTAATTGATAATGCTATTGGAAGAGTATCTGAACAAAGAGGAATCTTAGGTGCATATCAAAATAGATTAGAATTTGTAGTTAACAATTTAAATAATTCATCTGAAAATGCCATGTCATCTGAATCAAAAATAAGAGATACGGATATGGCTTTAGAAGTTACTAAAAATGCAAAGAGTGATATATTATTACAAGCAGCTCAATCTATGATGGCACAGGCTAATTCTGCACCAGAGCAAATAATACAATTACTTAAATAATTAATAGGTAAAAAAATAAGAGATGCAAAGCATCTCTTATTTTTTTAAGCATTTGTTATTACGTTTGTTACTGGCGGTACAACTTGTTTCTTTCTTGAAAGAACTCCAGGAAGGAAAGCAGTATTGTCTACTAATGTTGCATTGAATGCTTTTTCAGCTATGTCAGATCTTTCACCAACAACAAGAACTTGAGAACCTTCAGTGATTATGTCAGTTAATAATAACATAACCATATCTAATGATGATTCTTTTGCTTTTTCATTCATGTAAGCTAACATTTCTTCTTTTAATGGCATAAATCCATCAATATCCATTGTATTAACTTGTGCTATACCAACTTTGATATCTTCAATTGAGAATGGTTTGTAATCTTGATTGAAGATTTGTTCCACAGTTTTTCCTTTTAATGAAGTTCCTGCTTTGAACATTTCTTTAGCGTAATCTTCAACAGATGAAATACCAGCTATTTCAGCAAGTCTTCTACAGATTTCTTCATCTTGAGGTGTGCAAGTAGGGCTTCTGAATAATAATGTATCAGAGATTATAGCACTACATAATAAACCAGCAGCAGTCTTGGATGGAGTTAAACCTCTTTCAAAGAAGCATTTAGCAACTATTGTAGAAGTACTTCCTATTGGTTCATTTCTAAAGAAGATAGGATTGCTTGTTTGAATATCAGCAACTCTGTGGTGATCGATGATTTCTAATACTTCTGCATCTTCTAATCCATCAACAGATTGACCTCTTTCGTTGTGGTCAACTTGGATAACTTTTTTCTTGTGTTTAGAAATTAAGTGGTATCTAGCAACCATTCCTAAAACTCTACCATTTTCATCAGTTACTGGGTAGCTTCTGAATCTAGTTTGAGCCATAGCATCTTTTATATCGTCCACTAAGTCATCATTAGTAAATGATACGATATTTTCCTTAGCCATTACATATTCAACAGGTACGCTTTGTACAATAAGTCTTGAAGTTGTGAATGAGTCATGAGGAGTAACTATTACAGTAACGCCATTTTCTCTAGCTAAAGTAATGATGTTTTCACATGGTGTATGAGAACCTGTTACAATCATTAATGATACTTTCTTATCTATTAATGCTACTTGAGCTTCCTCTCTATCACCAACGATAGCAATATCTCCATCATTTATATGATCAACCATGCTCTTTGGATCCATAGCAGAAACTACTATTTTGCCTGGGAATGTTTTTAAGTTTTCATTTATATAGCAAGCTGTAGCTGAAAGTGTATCTAATATGTTTTCTAACGTAGTATTGCTTTTTGATAATATTGTGTTGTCCCACATGTCCATGTAGCAAGAAGTTAAATTAGAAACAGAAAGAACACCTAATAAGTGATTGTTTTCATCAGCAACAGGTAATGTCTTCATGTTGTTTTCTTTCATTACATTCCAAGCAGATTTTAATGAAAGTGTAGGTAAAACTGGATTTATTTTATCGAAGTTTAAGTCTTCAACCATAAGTCTTACAGTTTTTAATAATTCTGGAGCTTTAGCACCAAAATAATCAAGAACAAATTGTGTTTCTTGGCTTACGTTACCAAGTCTTACAGGAACAGCTTTTGTATCTCCTGTTAGATTTTTAAATTCAGCATAAGAATATGCTGCACATATAGAATCTGAATCTGGATTTTTATGACCAGTTACATATATTATATCTTTCAAATCAATTGCCTCCTTTGTATTTTCTAAAAATAAGCATATGACAATATTTTATCGCATAAGTATAAAGGTTGTAAATAATTAAAAATGTAAAATTAAAAATCAATGAAATTCATAATTTTTAATTCTTAATTTATATTGGATTTAATATATATTTATAGAAGAGTTATTTTATGGGAGGAGAAGATGTGATTCAGGAAAGAGAATTCACAAGAGGACTAACAACTAGGGAAGCAGAAAAGAGGATACAAACATATGGTTATAATGAACTTAAACATAAAAAGAATAAATCAGCCATATTAATTTTTTTATCTCAATTTAATGATTTTATAGTTTGGGTTTTAATAGTTGCAACAGTTATATCAGGTATAATGGGAGATAAGGCAGATGCAGTAACCATATTAATAATTGTGTTTGTCAATGCTATATTAGGATTTGTTCAAGAGTTTAAGACGGAAAAATCATTAGAAGCATTGCAGGAATTAGCTGCTCCCACATGTAAGGTTATTAGAGATGGAAGTTTAAAAGTAATTACGTCTAGGGAATTGACCTTAGGTGATGTAGTGGTGGTAGAAGCAGGAGATAGAATACCAGCAGATGGTAAGTTTATTGATGCTTCTAATATGGTAGTGGATGAATCATTGCTTACAGGAGAGTCTGTAGGAGTTTCTAAAGATACTACGAAAGATAAAAATCATGGATATATGGGGACAATAATTTTAAAAGGAAGAGGTATGATACTTATTGATGCTATTGGCATGAATACAGAAATGGGTAAAATAGCTAATCTTTTGGATAATATAGAGGAAGAAAGGTCACCACTAAAAGAAAGATTAAATTCATTAGGAAAGATTCTTGTAATTGCCTGTTTAGTTATTTGTGCTGTAGTAACTATCTTAGGAATAATAAGAGGTAATGATATTACTGAAATGTTCTTACTTGGAGTTTCGTTAGCAGTGGCAGCAATACCAGAAGGGTTAGCAGCTATAGTAACAGTAGCATTAGCACTTGGTGTAAATAGAATGCTAAAAAGAAATGCACTTGTAAGAAGACTGCCAGCAGTGGAAACATTAGGGTGTACATCAGTAATATGCTCTGATAAAACTGGTACTTTAACTCAAAATAAAATGACTGTTAAAGAAATCTTTATAAATGGAAGAATATATGAATTAGATAGAGAATTGCCAAGTAATTATGAAATGTTGAAAAAAGCATTTGTATATTGTAATGATACTAACTATGACTATAACGTCAGCAAAGTAGAAAAAGCACTGATGGGAGATCCTACAGAAACAGCACTTATAAGTGCATTTTTTAAAGATGTTAAGGAAATGAAAAACTTTGTGGAAAAAGCTAAAAGAGTTTATGATATTCCTTTTGATTCTACTAGAAAAATGATGACTGTAATAATGAAGGAAGATAATTGTGAGACTTGTTATATGAAGGGTGCACCAGAGAGGGTTATAAATAAGTGTAATTATATTTTAGAAAATGGCAGAGTAAAGCCTATGACCATGGCCAAAAAGAAACAGATATGTTCGTATATTGATATTATGTCCAACAAAGCTTTAAGGTGTATTGCAGCAGCATATAAAAAAGAGGATATAAAGAAATCAGAAGATGTGGAAAATAATTTAATATTTATAGGTGTTGCAGGTAGCATGGATCCGCCAAGACCAGAAGTAAAAGAGGCAGTAATGAAATGTAAGCTGGCAGGAATCAAGCCTGTTATGATAACAGGAGATCACAAAAATACTGCACTGGCAATTGCAAAAAGTATAAATATATGTAATAGTGATGATCAAGGTTTATCCGGAGAAGAACTTGAAAAAATCAGTGATGATGATTTAGAAGAAGCAGTTAAGAAAGTAAGAGTTTTTGCTAGGGTATCACCAAATCATAAGTTAAGGATAGTAAAAGCATTTAAAAAGAATAATAATATAGTAGCCATGACTGGTGATGGAGTTAATGATGCACCAGCTATAAAGGAAGCAGATATAGGTATAGCAATGGGAATATCAGGTACAGATGTAACTAAGGAAGCAGCAGCAATGATACTGACTGATGATAATTTTGCAACTATAGTATCTGCTGTAGAGGAAGGTAGAATTATTTATGATAATATAAGAAAATTTATTAGATATTTATTATCATGTAACTTAGGAGAAGTTCTTACAATGTTTTTAGCGTCTGTATTTTACTTACCTAATCCATTGACACCAATACAAATTTTATTTGTTAACTTGGCAACTGATGGTCTTCCAGCCATTGCTTTAGGAGTAGACCCACCAGATAAGGATATTATGATGCAACAACCACGTAGAAAGAGTGAAGGGATATTTGCTAGAGGTCTATGGGAAAAGATAATAGTTAGAGGATGTCTTATTGGTGTATGTACATTATTTTCTTTTGAGCTTGCAAGGCTTTTTGCTATGGATTTGGCTACTTGTAGGACTATTTCATTATGTACACTTGTAATGTCTCAATTATTACATGTTTTTGAATGTAGGTCTGAAAGGCATTCCATATTTGAAATTAAGATTTTTTCTAACCCATATTTATTGGGAGCAGTATGTGTTTCTGTAATTATGATATGTAGTATTTTATATATACCTTTCTTGAAATCAGTGTTTAATACTGTTTCATTAAATTTAGATCAATGGGCATTAGTATTATTTTTTTCAGGAATAATATTCTTAATAAATAGCGTGTATTTATATATTAAAAGTAAGGGAAAGAAGGAGTATAATTAAAAAGGTTGCTAGATAATATTTTGTATGTAATATACTATTAAATATTATCTAGCTTTCTTTGTTTATAATAAAAGGTTAATAGAACATTATTATGAAATATTTAGTATATACTATAATATAGTTGAAAATATGAAATTAGGAGTATATAATTAAGAAGAATTTTATTATAGCAAATTAAGAAAATAAAGTGCTAATTTTAGACAAGCTTTTATTTTCATGGGAGATATGCATGAAAAAAAATAGTAATATGATAAAAATATTAATGAGTATGATGTTTCTAGTAGCAATAGTAGTTTTAGCTAATACATATTATAAGGAAAAGGAAAATGAAGAAAATATTTATTTAAATAATGGTATAGATGAAACTGAAGAAAATAGTGATTCAGTAAATGAAGAAGTGCAATATGTTGATATTATATCTCTAGGAAATTTAATAATACATCAATCACAAATAGATGGAGCAAAACAAGAAAATTCTTATGATTTTTCGCCGAGTTTTCAATATATTAAGAAAATGATTTTAGATTCAGACATATCAATGGGAATATTAGAGGGTGCTTTAGCAGGTTGTGAACCAAGTGGCTATCCATTTTTTAATTCGCCAGATGAAGTAGTTGATGCTTTAAAAGATACAGGAATTGATATAATTAATTACGCTAATAATCATATTTATGATTATGAAGATGTAGGTTTACAAAGAACTATTGATGTTACAAAGGAAAAGGGATTAGATGTTTTAGGAGTAAAATCTACAGAAAAAGAAAAAAATTATTTAGTGAAGGAAGTAAATGGAATAAAGATAGGATTTCTAGCGTATGTTTTTGAAACATCAATGATTAATGGCCATAAAACAATAAATAGTAATATATTATCCACATATAGTGAAAATCTTATAAATACTTTTAATTATAATGATTTAGAAAGCTTTTATAAGAAAATTGAAAATGAAATATCAGCAATGAAATCAGAAGGTGTTGAGTTTATTATAACATCAATGCATTGGGGAGAAGAATATAATACATATATAGAAGCATCTCAAAATGAAATAGCTAAAAGACTTAATAAATTAGGTGTGGACATTATTTTAGGTGGACATCCCCATGTTATTCAGCCATATGAAATAATGAGAAATGAAAGTGGAAATTCTACTTTTGTAATATATTCACAGGGAAATTCTCTGTCTAATCAATCAGAGCAAGAAATTGGTGTAGCTGAAAGTGAAGATGGAATAATGATAAAGTTTACTTTAGAAAAGAAAGATGGAAATGTATCTTTAAAAGAATATAAGATAATCCCAACATGGGTTTATAAGGAAGAAAAAGGGAATGGAACATATTATCATAAAATAATTCCTGTAGAAGAAGCACTGGCAGATCCAAAGAAATATGGCATAAGTAGTGATGTATATGAAAGGGTAGAAACTTCATTAAATAGAACTAAAGGTATATTAGGCATTAAATAGGCAGTAACTTTACTGTCTATTTTTTAATATGTGATCAGAGAATTGGCAATAACTTGACGGTGAAAGTCAGTTGTGGGCTTGGTATTGGTAACTACTAGCAAAGGATAAAGGTGTCTATGGTGAGGTAGAATCTGAAAGAAGTCTAAGGCAAATCTTAGTCTGAGGAACACAAACTACATACAAGGTTTACTAAGATTGGACTAGTTTGTGTTACAAAACAAATTTCATAATAATTAAAAATAAAATAATTATTTTCCTCCTAATCCATTGTTAACAAAGAAAACACTTGTATTTGTAAAAAGCAAATGATAAAATTCTTTTAAGTTAAAAAATGTTAATTTTAACATATATAAGCAATTAATTAAATCTGGGGGAGAGGGAATGAGGTTTATAAGTACAAGAGGAAAAAGTGGAAAAGTTTCAGCAGCAGAAGCTATAATTAAAGGGTTAGCTGATGATGGAGGATTATTTGTACCAGAGTATTTTCCAAAGGTTTTTCAAAAGTTAAAAGAGAAAGCAAGTATTTCATATGAAGAGTTATCATTTGAAATAATAAAAGAGTTTTTTGATGATATTCCAGAGGAAGATTTAAAGGAAGCTATTGATGAAGCATATAGAGGTAGATTTGAGATACTGGAAAAAGGGGCATTTTTAGAATTATATCATGGGCCTACATCAGCATTTAAAGATGTAGCACTTTTATTTCTTCCACAAATTATGAAAAAGGCAAAGAAAGTACTTGCCATTAATGATGAAATAACTATATTGACAGCTACATCTGGTGATACTGGCAAAGCGGCATTGGAAGGATTTCATGATGTAGAAGGATTTAAGTGTGTAGTTTACTATCCTAAGAATGGAGTAAGTGCAATTCAAGAAAGGCAAATGAATACACAGGTGGGGAATAATGTTAAGGTTATAGCTATAGAAGGTAATTTTGATGACGCTCAAAGAGGTGTGAAAAATATATTTGCTGATGAAGAGTTAAGGGATAAATTTAAAAATCATGGAATCTTATTGTCGTCAGCAAATTCTATAAATATAGGCAGGTTAGTGCCACAAATAGTTTATTATTTTTATGGATATTTTAAACTTGTTAATAAGCAGAAGATAAAACTTGGAGAAAAGATTAATGTTGCAGTGCCAACAGGTAATTTTGGTAATATATTAGCAGCTTACTACAGTAAGAGAATGGGGTTACCAATTGATAGATTTATTTGTGCATCTAATGAAAATAATGTTTTGTCAGATTTCTTTAAGACAGGAACTTATGATAGAAAAAGGGAATTATTTATAACAGATTCACCATCTATGGACATATTAGTATCATCTAATTTGGAAAGATTGATTTTTGAAGCAGTGTGCAGAGATGGAGAAAAGGTTTCTAATTTGATGCAACAATTAAATAATAATGGAATATATGTTTTAGATGAAATTTCAAAGAAGTTTTTAGTTGACTTCTATGGAAATTATGCAACTAAAGACGAAATTTTTAAAGATATAAATAGGCTTTATCATGAAGAAAAATATTTAATGGATACTCATACTGCTGTTGCTCATACTGTACTAAGAAAATATAAAAATGAAAGTAAGGATTATAAGCAATCTCTTATAATAGCGACAGCAAGTCCTTATAAGTTTCCAAGAAGCATTTGTAGTGCTTTAGGTATTGACGTGAAAAATTATAGTGATTTTCAAGTATTAAATATATTAAATAGCTATACTAAGATACCTATTCCAGAAAATTTAAGAAACCTTGATAGTAAGCCAATACTACACAAAGCTGTTTGTAAGAAAGAAGATATTAAAAAGGAGCTTTTAAGTTTTTTATATGAATGATAGATATTTTAAAGTAATGGTTCCAGCAACCAGTGCTAATATGGGGCCTGGTTTTGATTCATTAGGGATAGCATTTAAGTTGTTCAATGAATATATTTTTGCTGAAATTGAAAGTGGAGTAAAATTTATAGGTTTTCAAAGTGAGTTTGCCAACAAGAATAATATAATATTTAAAGCTATGGAAAAGGTATTTAAAGATTATAATTATGATTATAGTGGTTTAAGGATTGAAATTATCAATTGCAATATACCAGTTTCAAGAGGTTTAGGTTCAAGTTCCAGTTGCATAATTGCAGGAATTATAGGGGCATTTTCAATAATGGGCAAGGATAGTAATAAAAGTGAAGTATTAAAATATGCCGTAGAAATAGAAGGTCATCCTGATAATGTATGTCCAGCTATTTATGGAGGTATGGTCACAGTTGTAATGGAAGATAATGCTCCTATATTTAATAAAATAGATATTAAGGAAGGGGTTAGGTTTGTGGCCCTTATTCCAGAATTTAAATTTTCTACAGAAAAAGCAAGAAGTATTTTACCTAAGGAAATTTCATTGAAAGATGGAGTTTATAACGTTGGAAGAACTGCTTTACTTGTTTCTGCATTTGCAAATGGTAATTATAATTTGTTAAAATATGCAATGAAAGATAAATTTCATCAAGCATATAGAAGCAGATTAATAGAAGGATATGATATGTTAATTAAGGAAAGTATGGAGCTTGGAGCTTTGGGATGCTTTTTAAGTGGAGCAGGTCCAACTATAATGACAGTTGTAGGTAGTGAGGATAAAGCATTTAAAAGCAATATTAAGAAATTTATTGAAGAGAATAACTTAAAATATACTGTTGTTGAACTAAAAATAGACAAAATTGGGGCAACGGTTTTAGAGGTGAATAAAAATGAAGGACGATTATTTAGTAATTGATAAGAAAGTACTATCAGAAATTTTTCAGAAGGTAATTGATACTAAAAAGATTATAGAAAATGGTGATGCAAAAGGAATAACAGAAGCAACTAAGGTAACAGGTATAAGTAGAAGCGTATTTTATAAATATAAGGATTATGTTTTTGAGTTTTCTAAGATGTCTGCTGGCAGAAAAGTTACTTTTAGCATGATGGTAAAACATGAAAAAGGGTTATTATCAACTATTTTAAATGAAATATCTAAGGAAGGTGGAAATATACTAACTATTAATCAAGGAATTCCTATAAATGATGTGGCTAATTTAAGTATAACTATGGATATAAGTAGTATGGAAAAAAACTTTAAGATATTTTTAAATGAAATAAATAATATTAATGGTGTTGATAATGTTGAGCTTATTGCAATAGAATAAAAAATAATGATGAATTGTTAGTTTTTATTAATAATTCATCATTTTTATTTTTATTTGACAAAAGTACATTTTTATAGCAGAATGATTGAAGAATTGAATATAGGTAGTATGTAAATACTAGTAAGAAAGGAGTGAGAAACATGGAGATTTATTTTGATAATAGTGCCACTACAAAGCCTTATGATGAAGTTATAGAGGAAACTTGCCAGGCTATGAGAGAATATTATGGAAATCCATCTTCATTACATAATATAGGTCTTAAATGTGAAAAGAGATTAAATGAGGCAAGAGAGTATTTTGCTTCAACTATAAAAGCTGATAAAGATGATATATACTTTACTTCTGGAGGAAGTGAAGGGAATAATTTTGTATTAAAGGGATTACTTAAACCAGGTCATCATTTAATAACAACAGCTTATGAACATCAATCGGTATTAGATACGTGTAAAATACTTGAAAATAATGGTGTTAAGGTAACATATTTACCTGTGGATAAAGCTGGGAGGATTTCATTAGAAGATTTAGATGAAGCAATAACAAAGGATACAGTATTAGTATCAATAATGCATATCAATAACGAAGTTGGTACAATACAAGATTTAGAAGCTATTGGTAAGATAATTAAATCAAGAAGCTCAAGAGCAAAATTCCATGTGGATGGAGTACAAAGTTATGGGAAATTTCCTGTAGATGTAAAAAAAATGAATATAGATTATTTTACAGCAGCAGCACATAAAATTCATGGACCAAAGGGAACAGGATTTGTTTATATAAAAAAAGGTGCTGGTATAAACTCTTTAATTTCTGGTGGAAGTCAAGAAAGAGGGTTTAGAGCAGGTACTCAGAATTTACCATCTATAATAGGTTTTGAAAAAGCAGCTAAAATGACTTTTGATAAGATTGATGAAAATTATAACAGTGTTTTAGCCATAAAGAAATATATGATTGAAAGGTTGCAGGAAATAAAAGATATAAGAATTAACAGTCCTCTAGAAGATGATTTTTCTCCATATATTTTAAATGTTTCCTTTATAGGAGCAAGAGCGGAAGTATTATTACATTTGTTGGAGGATGCTAAAATATATGTTGCCACAGGATCAGCATGTACATCAAAAAGTAGTGCTGCATCAGGAAGTTATGTAATAAAAGCTTTAGGATTAGACAATAAAGAAGTGGAAAGTGCCATAAGATTTTCATTTGACCACAATAATACAAAGAAAGAAGTAGACAAAGTAATTGAAGTGTTAAAAACTTCGTTAATGTTTTTAAGGAGAGTGCGTAAGTAATGAATCAATTAATTTTAGTAAAATATGCAGCAGAAATATTTTTAAAGGGATTAAATAGAGGGAAATTTGAAAGAAAACTTTTAAATAATATTAAGCAAAAGCTTGAAGGGTTAGATTATGAAATAATAAATGACCAAAACAGATGGTTTATTAAGACTGATAATATTGATGAAGCAGTAGAAAGAGTAAGAAAAGTATTTGGTGTTGCAGAAGTATGCATAGTAACTCAAGTAGAAAGAGATTTAAATATAATAAAAGAAGAATCTTTAAAGAAAATTAATGAAGTTAAGCCAAAGACTTTTAAAGTTGAAACTAATAGAGCAAATAAGAAGTTTACTATGAATTCTTTAGAGGTTTCAAGAGATGTAGGTGGATATATATTACATCACTATGAAGGTGATTTAGATGTGCAAGTTAAGAATCCTGAGTGTGTATTAAATATAGAAATAAGAGAGCATGCGTACATATTTACTAGCGCAGATAAGATAAAAGCAGTTGGAGGACTTCCTTACGGAATAAATGGTAGTACTATGCTTATGTTATCAGGTGGAATAGATTCACCAGTGGCAGGATACTTAATGGCTAAAAGAGGTGTTGAGTTAAATTGTGTATACTATCATAGCCATCCATATACTTCTGAAAGAGCTAAGGATAAAGTTAAAGATTTAGCTAAGATATTAGCTCAGTATACAGAAAGAGTTAATTTATATATAGTACCATTTACAGAAATTCAAATGGCAATAATTGAAGGTTGCAGAGAAGATGAATTAACAATTTTAATGAGAAGATTTATGATGAGATGTGCATGTGCTTTAGCTGAAAAAAATGGGGTACAATCAATATCATCAGGAGAAAGTATTGGGCAAGTTGCCAGTCAAACAATGGAGGGCTTAATAGTAAGTACTGATTGTGCTGACAGACCAGTATTTAGACCATTAATAACAATGGATAAGGGAGATATAATGGATATAGCAAGAGAAATAGGTACATATGAAACGTCTATATTACCATATGAAGATTGTTGTACAATATTTGTACCAAAACATCCAAAAACTAAACCGCAATTAGAAGCTATGAGAAAGTCAGAATCAGTATTAGATGTTGAAGCTTTAGTAAATAAGGCAATAGAAGAAACTGAGTTAGTTGTATTTTAAATTTGAATAAATTTCAAAATTTTCCACAGAAAAAAGTATTTTTTCTGTGGTTTTTTAAATAATTAAATAATATTAAACTTTATGTTTAAATTAGTAGGTATGCAGTATAAAGTAGCGTTAATAATTGACGATAATAATAATAAAATTATTTTTAATTTTATTATTAACAATGAGGGGGATATCTTAGTGAAAAATAAGAAGATAGTTTCGTATACATTGGCAGCAACATTGGCAACATCAATAGTACCTAATGCTGATAGTGAAGTAGTTAGTGCAACTGAAAATAATTCAGTTGAAAATAATGCTGATGAAAATTTAAAGGAAAATGTAGAAGTAGAAATTGAAAATACAGAAAAAATTCAAGATCAAGATGCAGATAAATCTGATGAAAGCACAGATGAAGTGAAAAATGAATCAGATGTAGTTGAAGATAAAATAAAAGATAATACTGAAATAAAAGATAATACTATAGGAGAAAAGTCTTTAGAAGATGATGAAGAGGTTGTTAAATCGGAAGAAATTTCTAAAGCAAAAGAAAAAGAGGAAAAAATAGAAGTTAAAAAAGCAGAAGGTAAAGTTGTAGGAAAATTAGAAGTTGATATGAATTTCCCATTACCACTAGCTGATACTTCAAATTTAGGAATATCTTTAAATCTGAAAAATTCTAATAAAGAATTAATAGGAAAAGTTGATATAAATGATATTTTAAATGGAAATTTAAACTCAGGTGTTACTTATACTGTTGAAAAATTAAATTCTAAAAAGCAACCATTAGAGCAAGGAGATTCAATATATTATATAAGAGTTGTATTTGAAGGTTTAGAAAGAGGAAATTATTCTGTTGATATAGATGGAGAAGGATACATAAATACAACAGTAGATAATATAGATATAGTTGATTATTCTAAGAGAATAAAACTAGGAACATCTATAAATGAGATGATTTCAAATGAAAATTATAATCCAGTATTCTTAGCAGGAGATGTTAATAATGATTTTGTTATAGACATGAAGGATTATAAATTAGTTTTTGATGCTATTGGAAGCAAAGACAGTAAATATGATTTAAATAGAGATGGAAGTGTTGATATAGCAGATTTATCTTATGTTAATTCAAACATTGGAAAAACTAAAGGACAAGTGGAAATAGTAGATTTAGAAAAGATATTAGACCCTGAAAATATTGACATAGACACTAAAGATTTAAAAGGTGCAGAAAATATCAAGGATATATTAACAAGTGCAGATACTGTTGTTAATTTAGAGAGAGCAGATGGAGAAGCACCAAGTGCAGACAAACCTTTAACTATATCTATGGGATTAGATACTACAAAAAATGGAACTCTTAGAACAGCTAATAGCGAAGGCGTTGAAATGGAATCAGTTGTAATAAAAGGTTCTGCAGTTGAAGGTGAAGATGCATCTATTCCATCACAAGGATACATAACTTACACTGATGTTGATGGTAACACAGAAACTGTACCATTCAATGAAGAAAATCTTAAAAGAAGTGGTGCATCAAATGATGTTGTTATTGATTTAGGAAGTCAAGTTGCTGTAAAGCAAATATCTATAAATGTAACAGGAAATAGAGGAAACAAGAAGATTTCTCAAATTGCAAAAATAGAGTTTTTAAATAATGTATATAAAGAAGTTCCAAAGCCAGATATGAATATTCCAACAATAAAATCTTTAGAAACTTCTACTAATCTTCATGATGAAAGAATAACAATATCATGGGAACCACAAGCAAATGTAACTTCATATGAAGTAATGTATCAAAAGCTTAATGAAAGTGGTCAAGTTATAAGCACTAAAAAGTTACAAACAAATAAAACAAATTTAAATATATTAGATAAAGATATAAAACCTTATGATTTATATAGAGTAAGTATTCAATCTTTAAGTGGGGAATGGAGCAGTGGATATTTAACTGAAAAAGATGTACCTACAGCATTTGATGGAAAAGCAGATAATGTAGATGCTGATTTTAATCCAATAGATAGCTATTATAATGGTGATAAGGGAAGTGTATCAGAAATACAAGTTATTCCTTTAAACTCACCTGAACCACCAAGAAATTTAACTACAAATCAAGGATATAAATCTTTTACAGTAAGTTGGGAACAACATTCTCAAGCAAGAGATTTTGATATATATTATAGAAAAATTGGAGATAGCAATAAAAACTGGATAAAGGCTAATGATAATCACAAAGAAGTTATTGAAGGTAGCTCTGATATTACAAATCCAGATAAGAGTAAATTGGTAAGAAGTCATAGTTATACAGTTAATAATCTTGATGATAATGCTACTTATGAAGTAAGAGTTACTGCTACTAACCACTTAGGTACAAGTGAAATGTCTAAGTCATATATAGCAAGTACAACATCAGTTACTCCACCATCAATGCAAGAATACAAGTTAATTAATAGACCAACAAGTGAAAATGAAATAGGAACTACTCATATTGTTGATGTACGTAATAAGAAGGATGAAAATGGATGGAATCAACAAGATGACTACTTACATTATGATTCTAAATATGCATTAGTAGATGGAGATTTTACTACTGAATGGAAGGTTGATAACTGGGATACAGGGGCTAGTTATGGTGCAGATAGAGGTTCAGAAATTACATTTGATGATACATATACAATTGGTAGTATAGGTATTGGTAGAACTCTTCAAAGTGGTCATTATATGGGACTTTATAAAGTAAAGGTTACTTATTGGGATGAAAATGATAATAAAAATGTAGTTTATACAGAATCAATAAATGAAAAATGGTCAAATGGAAACAGTTATTATATGGTTAAATTAAATGAACCTATAAGAGCAAAGAAAATAAAAGTTGACACATCAGGATATGGTGGAAGTACACAAATAATATCAGAGCTTAAGTTCTATGAATATGATACTTTAAGTGATGATATAAAGAATTTATATGAAGATGATTTAAGATTAGTTCTTAAGAAATCTGTTACTCAAGATGTATTAAATGAATTGGCTAAGAGATTAGATACACCAGATCCTATTAGTGGAGAATATCATCCAGATAAGGACGTTTTAAAGAAAGAGTTAGATACAGCTCAAAAGTTATTTGATGATAAGGAAGTTTCAGAAAAAATTACAACTCTTGATGCTAGTATTAGAACTAATAATGAAGGTCCATCTTTAGGAATGGGAAATAGTTATCAATCTTTAGGAAGTGTTGCAAGACCTTCAGTTGATGACAAGGGTACAAGTAAGCAAATTGTAGTATACATGGGGTCAAGTGATCCAAATACTAGAGTTGATATAGTATTTTTACAAAATTATGGGCTTCCAGGTTCGTATATGAGTAAAGTGCAAACAGTATCACCAGGAAGAACAGAAATAACTATACCATCAATCATTTCTGCTGATGTGGAAAAAGGTGGACAAGTTATGGCAAGAGTTACTCAAGGTTCAACAACTGCCAATGTTCAGATACGTTTAAGTGGAGTTACTGAAATTCCTAACTTAAATGTTAACAATATGATAAATGATACTACTAAGGAAAAAGAAGTAAAAGATAAAATAAGAAATTATATATCAGAATTAAAAACATATATGAATGATATAAATACTTTATATCCATCAGAAGTTTCTGATAAAGATAAGATTAATAATGTATATCTTTATGATGAACAAACATCACCTTTAAATACAACTGATATTGAAGGAGATAGATTTACATTAACTTTACCAGCATCAGAAATTCTTAAAGGGATAGAAAGTGGATTAGAAGGTAATACTGAAGCTCAAGTTAATAGAGTATATGATGCACTTTTAGCATGGGAACAAGAAGTAAAAGTTGGTTTTGCTAAAAAAGGTGTATTTGAAGAAGTTCAAGATTTTAATGGTAATGGTGAAATTGATGATGAAGATAGAGCTTACTTTAGAAAGCACAGAGCACCACTTACAAGATTAAATATTAAATATCAAAGAATGATGATGGGAGCAGCAGCTTATGCATCTAATCATCATATAGGTGTAGGATTTAGCTCATCTCAATATATTCAAGGTGTTCCTTATAAATTTGATGAAAATGGAAAGGTTACTAATGCAGATTCTGCTCATTTATATGGTGGATTAATAGGTCATGAAATGGGACATGTTATGGATATTGGTGATAGATTATATCCAGAAACAAGTAATAACTTAATGACTGCTATTACAGGAACTATGTTAAATGAAAATAGTCCTTACTTTGATTCATTTAAAAAGGTATATGAAAAGGTTACTTCTAATACAATAGGTTTATCTACTGATAGAACTGTAGTTTTAAATATGTTATGGCAACCTTATTTAGCATATGAAGATAATATTACTTATGAAATGTTATTTACAGATGTTGATGCTGACTTAACTAATGATTCATATTTTGCTAAATTAAATAGAGCATATAGAGAAATGTCAGAAGAAGAAAGAGTTAATGGTGACAGAGATCAATGGCTAATAAGATTAACTTCTAAAGTTGTTGGTAAAGATTTAACTGATTTCTATGAGGCTCATGGAATAATTGCAAATGAAACAACATTAGCGTATGTTTCTAAGTTCCCTAAGGAAACTAAAAAGATTCAATATATAAATGATGAAGCCAGAAGACAAAGAATAGCAGGAACTGCTGATATGGAAGAGGGTACTACATTAAGTGCATCATTTGCAGATGGAATTACTACAGGTTCTTATGTAGATTCTAAAGAAGTTAAAATTAATTTATCAGTAGATAAAAGTAATGATAGAATTTTAGGGTATGAAATTTATAGAAATGGTGAGCCTTGTGGATTCATAGAAAGAGATAAAGCAAATTCACAAACTGTATATACTGATACTGTTGAAAATATAAATAATAGAGTTGTAGAGTATAAAGCAGTAGCTTATGATTATAACTTAAATCCAACAAATGAAGTTCAATTAGGAACTGTTAAAATACGTCATGAAGGTGGAGTAGATAAGAAAAGTTTAATAATATCTTCTAATACTATAAGTCTTCATGAAGAAAGTAATGATATTCATTCATGTGATGGTAATGAAGATTTAAAACATGCTTTAGATAATGATAAATCTACTGTTTATGAAGGTAGAATGCTTACAAAGGATGAATATAACTCAAGTATTCATACTGCTGAAATGAATCCAAATAATAATCCATATGTAATTTTAGATACTACTGAAATGAAAACTTTAGTAGGTATAAAATATACAGCACCTACAACAAAATCAGGATTTATATTTAAGAGTACATCTATAGCTGACAATGCACTGAAGAAATATAAGATAGAAGTAAGTAAGGATGGAGCAAGTTGGACAACTGTTAAAGAAGGTACTTTAAACTTAGATCCACAAAATCCAACAGAAACAATTTACTTTGATGCAGAAGGTGTTACAGGTGGTAACCAATTAAGTTCATATAATGCTAGATATGTGAAGATAACAGCATTAGATACTAAGAATTTTGCTGCGTCGGAATTAGATTTAATAACACCTCCTGGAGATAATATTGAAATTGGACTTTCTGATGATAATATTACGTATACTAATGGAATTGGTGTATTAAAAAATGATTATGAATATCAAGCAGATAATCCAGATACTAATGAAAATGAAAGAAAATTTATTCCAGCTGGTTCAGTTATAATAACTGGGGAATATAGGGGAAATCCTGCATTTAATGTTCCATTAGTTCTTAATGAAAAAGAACAACATATAGCAGATAAGTATCAATGTATTCTTTTAGCTCAAGTACCTGACAATGGTAATTTGGAAGAAGTAGCAGAAGGAACTTGGATTTATTGGGTAAATCCAGAAGATGCAACTAAATTTAAAGAAGATAATAAGAAAATTTTTGCAGAGTTATATAGAACAGATGCGGCTGATGCTTTAGAAGGTGGACAAAGATTAGTAAGTGATACATTTAAAATTGATGTACCAAAAGAACTTCCTGAAATAACATTATCTGCTTCAAGTAGAAGTGTAAATGAAGTTAAGGCTATTGATATAAAAACTGATATATTAAATGCTATTAAAGAAAATAGATAGTACAAAGGAGTAAATGCATGAAAAAGGTTAATACTAAAACAAAAGTTATAGCTTTATCAACAGCTGCAGTAATGACGACGGCTATTTATTTAAAAAGTGATAATGTAACTAATGCTGAACAATATGCACAGGTATCAGATAATGCTATAGAACTTAATGTAGATAAACAAAATAAAGATACAATTAAATTATCATTAAGTAATTTTTCAGATTTAGCAAAATCTTTACAATTAAGTGTTAAGATTGAAGGAAATGCTATTTTTACTGATGATTCTATAAAGTGGTTAGTTAAGTCACAAAATGATGATTTAAAAACAGATGTTAAAATAAGTGCTGATAAAAAGCAAATGGATATATTTATATTATCAAATTCTAATATAGAAATTGATGGTGGATTATTAGAAATTTGTGAAATTAATGTTGCTAAGGAAAATAAAAATAGTACAGAAGGATATACTGTTGTACCAAATGTAAATTCGGAAGGTATTGCATATAACTATATTATTGATGGAACTAACAAACAGGTTAAGGGTTCAGATATAGTAAATAGTAGTAAAGATAAATTAACAGTAAATACAGCACCAGTAATTTCATTAGTAGAATCACCTAAAATTGTTGAAGGAAATATAATTATAAAAACAGGTGATGTTTTTAAGCCTTTAGAGTATGTTAAAGCAACAGATGATGAAGATGGTGAAGAGGTTAATATAACTGCAAATAGTTTAAATGTTAATAATAAAAAACCTGGAAGTTATAAAGTTACTTATACTGCAACTGATAAAGAAGGAGAATCTACTAATTTAGATGTAAATGTAATAGTAGAAGAAGTTCAGCAGTCTGTTAGCAATCCAGTTATGAATATAACAAATAAAAATATTCAAATAAGACAAGGTGATAAGTTTGATCCTTTAGCTGGTGTTACTGCAACAGATTATCAAGGAAGAAAGTTAACTGTTAATGTTACAGGAAGTTATGATGTAGAAGTAGTAGGAAGTTATGTATTAACATATACAGTTACTGATACATATGGTAACACAATTACAGATACTGCCACATTAGAGGTAGTTAAACAAGATGCACCTGTAATTAATGGTGTCAAGAGTAACATCGAAATAAAGGTTGGTGAAAATTTTGATCTGCTTGATGGAGTTACTGCTACAGATTTTACAGGGGCTTTAATAAAGGTTCAAGTATCTGAAGACTATGATATAAGTGTACCAGGTGAATATACAATAACATATAAAGCTATTGATAAGTATGGAAATGAATCAGAAGTAAAAGCTATTTTAAAGGTAGTTGAAAAACCAAATAATAACCAAAAACCTGATGATAGTGGAAATAAACCAGATAATGGAGGAAACAATCCAGGAGATGGTGTAAATAAACCAGACAATGGAGGAAGCAATCCAGGAGATGGTGTAAATAAACCAAACAATGGAGGAAGCAATCCAGGAGATAGTGTAAATAAACCAGATAATGGAGGAAGTAATCCAGGAAACAATATAAATAGTTCTAGCAATGGGACAAACACAGGACAAAATACTGGTAATGTAAATAGTGGTGATTCTAAGAATGAAAATGTTATTAGTGAAAATAATAACTCTACAACAAATAGTTCTAAGATACCTACTACAGGAGCAGCAGTTGGTAGTGGAATAATAGTTTCTATTGGATCTGTTATAGCTTTAATAGGTGCATACTTATTTAAGAAAAATAGATAATAAAAAAAGTGCTTAAGTGTTTCATTGCTTAGGCACTTTTTATTATTAATTATAAAAAATGATGGAACTGTGGTAGATAGAATAAATTCTAATATTCTAAAAATTCAATATTAGAACAAGCTGTTCAAGAAATGCTTTCACAAACTAAAAGTGGAGTTGAAACTGTTAAGAATTTGCTAACAACTTAATTTAATTCTAAAACTTTGTATTTATTGACATAAAAACATTTAGTGTTTATAATGATAATTATTATCAATTAAAATATAATTATAAATAATATATATGAGGTAAATATGAAAAATATTTTAGAAATAAATGGGTTAAAGGCAGAAGTAGCTACTAAAGTACAAGGATTTATAAATATTTTAGATACGGATAGAAAAATACCAGTAACTCTTATTAATGGAGCAAAGGAAGGAAAGAGCCTTCTTATTACAGCTGGAGTTCATGGAGGAGAATATCCATGTATAAAGGCTGCCATAGAAATAGCTAAAGAAATAAATCCAGCAGATGTTTGTGGAAATATAATAATTGTACATCCAGTAAATGTTGAGGCATTTTTTAAAAGAACTCCAGCAGTTGTTCCAGAAGATAATAAGAATTTAAATAGTATATTCCCAGGAAAAAAAGATGGAACAATAGCAGAAAAAATAGCTTATATTATAGTTAATGAAATGCAAAGTAAAGCAGATTTCCATTTAGATATTCATGGAGGAGATTTAAATGAAGCATTAACTCCACATTTATATTATGCAGGAAAGGCAGAATTGAAAATTATTAATAAAATTAAAGAGGTGGCTGCTGTGCTAGACGTTAAATATATGGTTAAGTCTAACTCTACCACAGGAGTTCATAGCTATGGTTCTATTAGTGGAACTCCAAGTATGCTTTTAGAGCGTGGAGGAATGGGGTTATGTCTTACAGAAGATGTTAAAGCATATAAGAAAGATTTATATAGTGTTTTAAATAAAATGGAGATATTGGTAACGGAAGAAACTATTAAAGAGGAAATTCCTATAGATATTACAGAAGCAAATTATCTAGAAGCTTTAAATGAAGGGTGTTGGACTAGCTTTGTGGAGGCTGGAGAATTAATTTCTAAAGGACAGGTATTAGGAGAAGTTACAGACTTTTTTGGCAATTTAGTAGATAGATATTACGCAGAATTTAATGGTGTTGTAATGTATCATACAGTAGCGTTAGCAGTTGCAAAGGATAGCCCTTTAGTGGCTTATGGTAAGCTTGAGTAAAAGAAATCATACATGTTATGGCATGTATGATTTTTTTTAATAATTAATAATAATGTTGACACAATAGGAGATAAGATATAAAATTTATAAAGGTAAATGCAAATCATTTGCATTATGAAATGGAGATTAATTTATGAAATTATTAAAATATATCTTTAAGAGAGTTGTAGGAGTAATACCCATTTTGATAATAATATCATTTGTATCATTTGGGCTTATGAATTTAGCACCAGGAGATCCGGCAGAAGCAATACTGACTTCTCAGGGAGCTGTTGTAACATCAGAAGTTTTAGAAAGCACTAGGGTAGAGATGGGATTAGACAAACCTTTTTTAGTACAATATCTAAATTGGATGAAAAATTGCTTAAAAGGAGATTTTGGCATTTCCTATTCTACAGGGGTATCGGTAAAGGAAGAGTTATTTAAGCATTTACCATATACTATAACACTTACAGCCACAGCTATGGCTATAACTATACTTGTTTCGATTCCCATTGGAATAATAGCAGCAATTAATAAAGATAAATATATAGATTATATAATAAGGACAATCAGCTTTATAGGCAATTCTATTCCAGGATTCTTTTTAGCATTGATATTATTATTAGTCTTTTCTTTAAAATTAAGATGGTTTCCTATATTAAGTGAAAGTGGTATTAAGAGTATAATTTTACCTTCTATAACTTTAGCAATACCTATGATAAGTAAGTATATACGTCAGATAAGAGTAGTTGTTATTGAGGAATTAGAAAAGGATTATGTAAGGGGAGCTAGGTCTAGAGGAATAAGTGAAGCAGGAATACTCTATTTTAATGTACTTAAAAATATAATGATAACAATAATAACGTTAGTAGGATTATCTATAGGTTCATTAATGGGAGGAAGTGCTGTAATTGAGGCTATATTTGTTTGGCCTGGAATTGGAAGCTTAGCATTAAATGCTATATTCAATAGAGATTATCCTGTTATTCAAGGATATGTTCTTTGGATGGCAATAATTTTTGTGCTGATAAATTTAATAACAGATTTGCTATATAAGTTTATTGACCCAAGAATTGAAGCATAGTGAGGGGATAAATATGAGTACAAAAGATAGAAGAAAGAATAAATTTTTAATGATTTTAATATTGATAGTAATAATCTTGGGTATAAGCTTGTTAGCACCATATATAGCACCTAATGATCCGTATAAAATAGATTTACAAAATACATTAAAGGCACCAAGTAGAGAATTCTTTTTAGGCACTGATGCTTTAGGTAGATGTGTATTTTCTAGAATGATATATGGTGCATCTAGAACTATTTTTTCATCACTTATTTTAGTTTCACTAATGTTTGTATTTGGAAGCTTTATAGGAATTATTAGTGGATATATAGGTGGATTATTTGACAATATAGTAATGAGAATTGTTGATGTATTTTTAGCATTTCCTAGTTTGGTGTTGGCCATTGCTGTTGCAGGAGTTTTAGGTGGTGGTATGATTAATGCTATGATAGCCATAGGGGTTATCGGTTGGACTAAGTATGCTAGGTTAGCTAGAGGTGAAGTATTGGAGATAAAGGAAGAAACATTTATAAAAGCTGCTAGGTTAAGTGGTAATAGTTCTATGTATATTGTTTTTAAGCATATTATGCCAAGAGTTTTAAGTACTCTTATAGTTACAGCATCTTTAGATATTGGAACTACTATCATGGAAATGGCAGCGCTTTCTTTCCTAGGATTAAGTTCACCACTACCTATACCGGAATGGGGAGCAATGATGAATGAAGGAAAAAGTATGATTCAATTTGCACCATGGATAACCATAGCACCAGGTATAGCAATTTTTATTATTGTCATATTATTTAATCTTCTAGGTGATGTAGTACATGATATGCTAGATCCTAAGCAAAAAGAATATTAATAAGGAGTTAACTGGTGAAGAAAAGAAAAATAAACATAATGGCTTTAGGAATTTTAACATGTTTTCTTATATTAACGGGCTGTGGCAAAAGTAATGATGATACTGTTTGGAAAAGCAAGGAAGAATTAGTATTTGGAACAACAATCAGTACTAAAAGTTTAGATCCAGCACAAGGATATAGTGGATGGTTTACTGTAAGGTATGGAGTGGCAGAAACGCTTTTTAAATTAGATGATGCTATGGAACCAATTCCATGGCTAGCACAAGGATATGAAGCATTAAATACTACAACATGGCGTATAGAGATTAAAGAAAATATATATTTTCAAAATGGAGTAGAGATGACAGCAAAAAAAGTGAAAGAGTCATTAGACAGAGTAATTGAATTAAATAGTAGAGCTAAATCTACTTTAAAAATAAAAAATATTGAAGTAGATGGAAAATATTTAATTTTTAATATGGAAGAGGAAAATCCTACTTTAATAAATGATTTGTGTGATCCTTTTGCAGCAATTATTGATGTGAATGGTACAGAAACTCCTGATAGTAATCCAGTAGGTACAGGTCCTTTCATAGTAGAAAAGTTTACTACTATCAGCTCAAGTTATTTAACTAGAAATAATAATTATTGGGATGGTGATGTAAAGCTAAGCAATTTAAAGATTATTCCTATTAGTGATAGTGACACATTAGCCATGGCACTACAATCTGGAGAAATTGATATTGCTCAGGGAATATCTACATCACTTATGGCTTTGTTAAAGGAAAATGACGATTATAAGTTAAGTAGTATAGATACCTCAAGAGCAATATTAATGTATTTTAATGAAAATAACAGCAATTTAAATAATAAAAATGTGAGAAAAGCAATTAATATGCTTATAAATAAAGAAGAGTATGCAAAGGGACTTTTAAATGGTAATGCAACAGCAGCAGTAGGACCATTTCCAAAGAACACTACATATGGTTCTAATGTAACTGATAATTCAAGTTATAATAAAGAAGAAGCAATAAGAATATTTACAAAAGAAGGGTATAGCGATACCAATGGTGATGGAATTTTAGATAAGGATGGAGAAAATTTAACTTTAAAATTAATTACATATTCAGCAAGAGCTGAGTTGCCAACAATAGCCCAGGCACTTCAAGCAGATTTAAAAGAGGTTGGTATAGAAGTATCCATTGAAATATCTGAAAATATTTCAGATATATTATCTAAGGGAAGCTTTGATTTATGTTTATATTCCAATGTAACATCATCTACTGGAGAGCCTTTATCTTATTTAAATAATGCCATGAGAAGTAATGGAGAATTAAATTATGGTAATTATAGTAATATGGAAGTAGATATGCTTTTAGATAAAATGCAGTTAGAATTTGATATAGAAGAAAGAAATAATTTAGCAGAAGAAATAGTTCAAAAGGTTTTAGATGATGATGGTTATAATTTTATAGCACATCTTAAGGTTAGTTTCTTGATGAAAAATAATGTAGTGGGATTTAAGGCGCATCCTACAGATTATTATCAATTTAATAAAGATACATATATTCAGTAGGTGAAGCGATGAAAGAGATATTAAAAGTTAAAGATTTATCTGTTAATAATAATAGCGTAAAAATATTAAAGAATATATCTTTTAATATAAAAAAAGGTGAGATATTAGGCATAGTTGGAGAAAGTGGTTGTGGAAAAAGTACGCTCATTAGAGCTTTGATTCAAATGATGAATAAATCAGAGGAAATAATTAGTGGTGAAATATTATTTAATGAAAGGAATCTTTTATCATTAGATAATAAGCAGATAAGAAAATTAAGAGGAAATAATCTGGCAGTAATTTTTCAAAATCCAGGAGCAACATTAAATCCTATTAGAAAAATAGGTAAACAATTTGTACAAACTATGCAAAGTCATATTAATATAAATAAAAATGAAGCTTTAGAAAAAGCTGCAAATATGCTTGAGAAGGTTAATTTAAAGGATAGCAAATGTATATTAAACAGCTATCCTTTTGAACTAAGTGGAGGTATGAAGCAAAGAGTTACCATAGCTTTGGCCATGATTTTAGAGCCAGAAATATTAATAGCTGATGAGCCCACCAGTGCATTAGACGTTACGGTACAGGCACAGGTAGTAAAGGAAATGATGTCACTTAGAGATAATTTTCAGACAAGCATAATAATAGTTACTCATAGTATGAGTGTTATATCACAAATGGTAGATAAAGTAGCAGTTATGTATAGTGGAAATATCGTGGAGTATGGAGATAAAGAAGATATACTTAGAAATCCTAAACATCCTTACACTAAGGCTTTAATAGATGCAGTTCCTAAGATGGATGGAACTATACCAAAAGGTATAAAGGGAAATCCACCATTATTTACAGAAAATATAACTGGTTGTAGTTTTGCACCAAGGTGTGAAAAATGTAATGAAGTATGTATAAAAAATCAGCAATATTTGAAGAAGATGCATGATGGAAGATACATAGCTTGTGATTATGTAGAAGGTGTGGAGAAAAAATATGGATAAAATAATTTTACAATGCAATAATTTAAGAAAGACATATAAAAAGAAAAATCATTTACATGTTGCTTGTGATGATATAAATCTGTATATAAAGCAAGGTGAGTGTTTAGGGGTAGTTGGAGAAAGTGGTAGTGGAAAAAGCACTTTAGCTAATATCATTATGAAGCTGGAAAAAGCAGATAGTGGAACAGTAATATTAAATGATAAAGATATTACTAACGTAAAAAGAAATGAATTAAAAGAAGTTTATAAGGAAATTCAAATGGTATTTCAAGATGCCATTGGCTCATTTAATCCAAGGCTAACCATTGAAGAATCTATTATGGAGTATGTTTGTAATTTATGTTCTACAACGGAAGAAGAAAAAAAGCATAAGGTAGATAATCTTTTGCAGATGGTAGGTTTGCCAAAGGAGTATAAAGATAGATATCCTCATGAATTAAGTGGAGGGCAATGTCAGAGGGCAGCTATTGCAAGAGCATTATCAGCCCATCCTAAGATTTTAGTTTGTGATGAAGCTACCAGTGCTTTAGATGTATCAGTTCAAGCACAAGTAGTTGAATTACTAAAAGAAATGCAAGAAAAAATGAATATTTCATACTTATTTATTACTCATGATTTAGCATTAGTAAGTAGTTTTTGTGATAGAGTAGCAGTTATGAAAAATGGAAAAGTAGTAGAAGTTGGAGAAGCAAAGGAGGTTATTAATAATCCTCAACATGAATATACCAAGTTATTAATTCAATCAGCTTATCTTTAATAAGTAAAGTCATCAGTCTGTAAAAAAGATAGCCAGAGCTATCTTTTTTACTATTTTCTAATAAAGTTTGTTTGAATTTTTGTTTCTTTTTTAGGAATATTAATGTGATTTGCTTGGCCAACTTTAATACATTTTAAAAGCCAAGCCATATTTTTACCTAATGTTCTCATTATTTGCATACCTTCAAGGTCTTGTACTACTTCTTCAGGAGTATTACCATGAACCATACACCAATATTGCGAAGAAACAAGTGGCATATTTGAAATAGTAAAGTATTTATTTAATTGTTCTAGAGTGGCAGTGGAACCAGCTCTACGGCAACTAACTATAGCAGCACCAGGTTTATACTCAAAGTACTTTTTACCAGCATAAAAAGCTCGATCTAAAAAACTTGTTATAGCACCAGAAGCAGCGGCGTAATGTACAGGAGAGCCAAAGATAAAACCATCAGCTTCTTGTGCTTTTTTTAAGGCAACATTTACGGTATCATCATTAAATACGCAGCGTCCAGATTGTGTTTTAGCACAATTACCACATCCAATACATCCTCGTATAGGTTTATTGCCAATATGAAAAATTTCTGTCTCTATATTTTCTTCATTAAGAGTCTTAGCCACTTCACATAATGCAGTATAAGTGCATCCTTTTTCTTTAGGACTTCCGTTAATAAGTAAAACTTTCATAATATTCTCATTCCCCTTAAATTTTTATATCTATATCATTATTATTATACAAATTATGTAATAATTAATAAACTATTTAAAAATGATTAAAATTTGACAAAATGGGCGATGATGTTTAGTTTTGTTTTAAAAAAAATAAATGGATAATGGAAGCTTGAAAAAACTTTGAATATCTCTTTAAATCATAAAAAGTTAAACTTTGACTTTCCTTGATTTTAGATTTATACTTTACTTGTAAAAAGAGATGAGGGATATGAAGAACAAGAGCTAAGGGATATTAAGGTAAAGAAAAAAGGAGGTTTTTGTATGTTTGGTTTAATACCTTTTAGAATGACAAGAGGAAGTGGTAATACAATATCATCATTAACTAATCTTTTTGATAACTTCTTTAGTGATGATTTTATATCAACTTTTGATGACAGAAATGATATAAGGGCTGATGTGAGAGAAACAAATGAGGCTTATTTAGTGGAGGCAGAGCTTCCAGGAGTTAATAAGGATGATTTACGTTTAGATTATGATAATAATTATTTAACAATTTCAGCAATGAAGAATGAGACATTTGAGGATAGGCAAGATAATTATTTGAGGCAAGAAAGACATTATGGACAAATAGCAAGAAGCTTTTATTTTGATAATGTTGATAAAAATCAAATACAAGCTAGATTCCAAAATGGAGTTTTAGATATTATCTTACCTAAGATGACTATTGAAAGATCAAGCTATAATGGAATACCTATTCAATAGTGTTTGAATATTTTAATTAAAAAATAGCAATTTAAAATTATTTATATGTGTGAAAGCATAAAGGAGGATTTTATATGTTTGGTTTAGTACCTTTTAAAATGAATAAGGATCTTAATAATAGTAACACAATGTTTAATGATTTATTTGGAGATTTCTTTAATGATAATCTTAATATGAATACTGCAATTAAAGCAGATATCAGAGAAACTAAAGAAGCCTATATATTAGAAGCTGATCTTCCTGGAATGAGAAAGGAAGATATAAACTTGGAATATAATCAAAATTACTTAACTATACACGCTCATAAGAATGAAACTAAGGAAGATAAGAAGGAAAATTATATAAGGAAAGAAAGACATTATGGAGAAGTTTCAAGAAGCTTTTATGTAGGTAATATTGATAAATCTGCTATAAGTGCAAAATTTGAAAATGGTGTTTTGGAAGTTACCTTACCAAAACAGGAGAAATCAATGAATGAAGATAATAAAATTAAGATTGAATAATTTAAAGCCCTGTTACAGTGAATTGTAGCAGGGCTTTAAATTTTAACTATTAATTTATTTTTTGTACAAAAATCAGATAATAACTATATATAGTGTATGAGGAGGTTTATAGAACACATATATAGTGTTTTAAAAATGGAAGAATAATACTGTCAAATTGATTATATTATTTAAAATTAAAGATTTTTATAGCAAAATGAAGTTTTTAATGGGAAATTAGCAAATAAAAAGAAAGGAAAAAAAGATAAAAAAAGTTTTTTGAGTTATAATAAATAGTCATATTAATTAATAACAAAATTAATATATATTAGAACTAAATAGGGGGAGATTTGAATGCAAGTAATTAAGCGCGATGGTAGTACAGTTGATTTCGATAAGTCGAAAATAAGAGAAGCTATATGTAAATCTATGAAAAATGGTAGTGGTATATACTTACCGGATATTGCAGGGATAATAGCTGATGATGCAGAGAAATATTTTAGTAAGGAAGATGAAACCCCAACTATATATAAGATAGAAAGCTATGTCTATGATAGATTAGTTCATTATGAACAATCAGTAACAGCTAAAGCTTATGAAGGATATAGAGCAGTACAAGAGTTTAAGAGAAATACTAATACAACTGATGAAAGTATCTTAAGCTTAATCAATAAGACTAATGATGATGTTATGAAGGAAAATTCTAATAAGAATGCTTCTATAGCTGCTACACAAAGAGATTTAATAGCAGGAGAAGTATCGAAGGATATTTCAAGGAGAAGATTAATACCATCACATATGGTTCAAGCTCATGATGAAGGAACCATTCATTGGCATGATATGGATTGTGTGAAACGTTTTCAAGAAACTCAAGTAGCTTAATTACTTGAGGGGATTTGAAGGAGTAACTAATTACTCTAACTGCATTATTGATAACTCAAATGAGAACACCAATAAAGTTCGAAGGGGTTACATTGAAACCTCCCATATGCATGTTTAGCTAACAAATAAATATGTGTAAAGCTGGGTAAAGTCGAGTGAAACCTACCCTAACACGTAATGGTGAGGAAAACTAAGTCAGAGGTGACTAGGTAGGCATAGTGCGGATGGCGATTGATATGGTGAGAATGTTAAGCAAATATACACAAATAACTGACGAATCTTCGAATGTACTGTCCTAAAGATCGGGTATACCGAAAGGTATACATACTCTTTACAAATGCGTAATGGGTAGTAAGTGTGGATTAGTAGTTCATAGTCTTGGCGAAAGTCCATATATCCTTATGGTGGATATCAAGCTTACAGGGCAATAGGAGACACCTAAATCAATCATATGCTAGGTAATGTGGAACGTTTGAAGCTCTCTACATCTAAATAGCCTTTGTTAGAGGTGATGGTAGAATATAAGGTCGGTTTACCGAAGTTTCTTTTAAGAGAGTGGCAGTAAGGGTATAGTAGCGAAGAAGTTATGATAATAAGTAATGGAGCGAAGACCCTAAGTCAATATTAGAAAACAAAATATGGTAAAATATTAAATTAGAAATAGTATAGATCAGTTAAGAAAAAGAGGGGTGGATAATATATGAAGCCCGAATATACTAAAAATCTGACAAGAATGCAATTCTTTAAATCAGCTGATTACTATGGTATGTCTAAAGTATATGAAGATTTATACTTAAAAAGTATTAAAAATATTAATGTGAAAAATCTTATGTCAATAATAAAGGATAAGAGAAATATGTTAATAGCTATACGGTGTATGAAATCAAATACAGGAGCAGAGACTGCCGGAATAGATGGAATAACTTTTACAGAATTACTACAAAGTCATTCTACAGACGAGTTACATCAAATGGTTTGTAAATTAATAGATAATTATGAAACCTTAGGGGTAAGAAGAGTTTTCATTGCGAAAAAGAATGAAAAACTACGATTACTAGGTATTCCAAACTCTATTGATAAACTTATTCAGCAGATGATAAAACAAGTGTTAGAACCTTACTGTGAGGGGAAATTTTATAAACATAGTTATGGATTCAGACCCACTAGACAAATTGGGGAAGTTATTGCTCGTTGTCATCATCTAGTTATAAATGCTAGATGTGAATACTGTGTAGATATAGATATTAAAGGCTTTTTTGATAATGTTCATAGTAATAGACTTATGAAACAAATATGGAACATAGGAATAAGAGACAAAAGAGTTTTAATGTTAATTAAGAAAATAATTAAAGCACCTGTTGATGGAGTTGTACCAACAAAAGGTATACCACAGGGTGGGGTTTTATATCCACTTCTTAGTAATATAGTTCTTAATGAATTAGACCAATGGGTAGCAAGTCAATGGGAAGAATTTCAGAAACATTGTGATAGCAATAAAGCTCCAGGGGAGTTCATTAAAGAATTGCAATACAAAAAGAAGATTCCAAATCCTAATTATAATCCTAAGCGGAAAGTAAAAGGGAACATAAAATATTTTAAGAAATGGAAGACACTTAAAACAGGATATATAGTTAGATATGCTGATGATTTTAAAATTTTTACTCCGAATTATAAAGAAGCTATAAAATGGTTTAATGGAATTAAGCAATTTATAGAGAAAAGGCTACACTTAGAAATAAGTGAAGAGAAATCAAAAATTGTTAATTTGAAGAAAAGTAAAAGTAACTTCTTAGGCTTTGAATTAAAAATTGTGAACACCAAAAGGAAACATAAGGAGCGTAGAACTAATGTAAAGAATAAAAGTTCAAAAACCAAATATATATTACAAGTAAGAGTTAGCAAAGAGAAAATTTGTGAAATGAGTAGAGAGTTTAAGGAATCACTTAAATTACTAGTCAAGGATGCTAATAATTCATCAAAGATTATTGGGCGATTAAACGCAAAAATTCTTGTATGGCAAAATTATTGTAGATTAAGTACATATCCAAGCAGGGATTTAAATGAAGTGTATTTGAGAAATTACACTAGAATGAGTGTACTTAAAAGATATTATGGGATTTTGAAATACGTTAGTATGAAAGAAGCTAAAAAGGTTAGTAATTTAATTAATGAGCGATATAGTGAATATAATGGGTTTACGTTTATGTCAAACTTTGGTGGTGTCATATACCCTATATGGGCTGTAAAGCAGAAAAAATTATCACAAAGAAATCCAAACAGTAGTCCATATGTTAGAGAGGATTTAGTCAAGTATTGGTATAAAACTATAAAATGGGATAATTCAGAAGGAGAGCAATTAATAGAAAACTATTGTAATAGTAAATGGGTTAACTCATTAGTAGCAGTACACGCTATGGGATTATATACAGAACAATATGGTAAATGTCCTATAACAGAGTTACCACTAAGTGATGGATTTGAGATTCACCATAAAGATGCAAAAGTAAATGGTGGCAGTGACAAATATATAAATTTAGTTATGCTAAATGAATATGCACACAAATTAGTTCATAGCTCTAATAAGGAAACTATACAAAGGTACATTAAACTAATTAAAAATCTTGGAGGAAAAATTAATAAAGCATATTTAAATAAACTTAGAAAAATGTTAAACCTAGAACCAATAATGATAATGCCATAATCAAATTGGTTTGAATAAACTGTTTTCGATAATATTGATGGAACGCCGTATGAGTACGAAAGTCTCACGTACGGTGTGGAGCGGGGGAAAAGATGAAGATAATATCAAAGTCTTACCTATCGCTATACACTTTATCACCAATATTTAACTGTTGTTTAATAAATCTAGAAGACATGCTGGAAAATGGTACTGTTATTAATGATAAATTAGTTGAATCACCAAAATCATTTGGTACAGCTTGTACTGTAACAACGCAAATAATAGCACAAGTATCTAGTAACCAATATGGTGGTCAAAGTATAACAGTTAAGCATTTAGCTAAATATTTAAAGGTAACAGAAGATAAAGCTTATAATCACTATATGGAGCTTTTAAATGATGAAGAGTTAGCTAAGAAGCTTGCTTTAGATATGAAAATGAAAGAGCTTAAAGATGGTGTACAAACTATAAGATACCAATTAAGTACATTACAAACAACAAATGGACAAGCTCCATTTTCAACAATTTATTTAGAAATAGAAGAAGGTCATCCTTATGAAGAGGAAATGGCTTTAATTTGTGAAGAAATGATTAAGCAAAGATTGGAAGGAATGAAAAATTATAGAGGGCAAGAAATAGGAGAAGCATTCCCTAAACTTGTTTATTTATTAGATGAACATAATTGCTTAGAAGGTGGAAAATATGATTATATCACTAAATTAGCAGCTAAATGTACAGCCAAAAGATTGGTACCTGATTATCAATCAGCAAAAATTATGAGAAAGAATTATGAAGGGAATACATTCCCACCAATGGGTTGTAGATCGCACTTATCACCATGTAAAGATGAAAATGGTAACTACAAGTGGTATGGTAGATTTAACCAGGGTGTAGTAAGTCTAAATTTACCACAAATTGCTATTACGGCAGATAAAGATATGGAGTTATTTTGGGATATGTTAGATCAAAGATTAGAACTTTGTAAGGATGCTTTAATGATTAGACATAACATGTTACTTGGTACTTCTTCAGATGTATCACCAATCCACTGGCAACATGGTGCTATAGCAAGACTTGGAAAAGGTGAAAAAATAGATAAATACTTAAAAGATGGATACTCAACATTATCATTAGGATATGTAGGGGTATGCGAAATGGTTTATGCAATGCTAGGGGTAAGCCATACTACTCCAGAAGGAGAAAAGTTTGCTTTAGAAGTAATGAATCATATGGAAGATAAATGTATGGAATGGAAGAAGGAAACTGGTTTAGGATTTGGTCTTTATGGAACACCAGCAGAAAACTTAATTTATAGATTCTGTAGATTAGATAAAGCTAGATTTGGGGAAATTAAAAATGTAACTGATAGGTTATATTATACTAATTCTTATCATGTGCACGTATGTGAAGAAATAGATGCATTTAGCAAGCTTAAATTTGAATCTCAATTCCATGATATATCTTTAGGTGGATGCATTTCATATATAGAAGTACCTGATATGAGTAAAAATATTGAAGCAGTTGAAGATATAATAAACTTTATATATCATAATATTCAATATGCTGAAATAAATACAAAACCAGATATATGCTACAAATGTGGATATACAGGTGAAATACAATTAAATAAAGGGGATTTAACTTGGCATTGTCCATCATGTGGAAATAGTGATGAAAATGAAATGCAAGTTATGAGAAGAACTTGTGGATATATTGGAACTAATTTCTGGAATAAAGGAAGAACAGCAGAAATTGGAGATAGAGTCTTACATCTATAAGTAAAAAAGATAAGTGTTATATAAAATTAAGTTTTAATATAACACTTATCTTTTAAATTAATGCTATAATTAAGATAAAAATAAAATCAAAAAGGTTATTAATTGATATTCATAGATATTTATTTGAAGATATATATGAATTTGCAGGAAAAGTACGTGATGTTAATATTGTAAAAGGAAATTTTAGATTTGCACCTGTTATGTATTTAAAGGCATCATTAGAACATATTGAATCAATGCCACAATCAAGTTTTGATGAAATAATTGAGAAGTATGTTGAGATGAATATTGCTTATCCATTTAGAGAAGGAAATGTTTATAGAATAGAAGATTTATAGTAATACAAAAAAATAATATTTTACATAAAACTTATAGTATTAAATTTAATTTCTATAGGTTTTGTTTTTATAATATTATTTACTTAGTTATGTACTTAATTTTAAGAAATAAAAGTGCAAATATAATGTATACTAATTAATAAAAAGTGTATATAAAATAAAGAAAATTTTAAATAAGATATATAAATGTGTCGAAAAATATGTTATGATAAAAAGGAAAAAATATTTAAGGATGGGAAGATAAATGAAAAGATTTTTAGCATTACTTTCAGTTTTAGTACTAAGTATGTCAATGTTAGTTGGATGCGGTTCAAAAACAGCAGATAATGATGAGTTAGTTGTATACTTTGTACCATCAAGAGATCCAGCAGAGATTCAAAAAGCAACTAAACCATTAGCAGAAATGTTAAAGGCTGAATTATCAAAATTAGGTTACGATTTTGAAAAAGTAAGAATTGAAGTTGGTACAAGCTTTGAAGCAGTTGGTGAAGCATTATCTTCAGGAACAGCTCAAGTAGGATTTATTCCAGGGGGAACTTACGTATTATATGATGATGGTGTAGATGTTGCATTAACAGCAACTAGATTTGGATTAAACCATGATTCAGAAAATCCAGCAGATTGGAATACAGCTCCAACAGAAAATACAAACAATAAAGTTAAATACTATAGATCATTAGTAATTGCTGGTCCAAGTGAAAAAGGACAAAAATTAGCTGCAAAGATTAACAACGGAGAAAAGTTAACTCTAGATGATATTCAAGGCGCTACATGGGGAGTTTCATCAAATACAACTTCACCAGCAGGATATATTTATCCAAGCCTTTGGTTACAAGAGAACTTTGGAATATCAATAACAGATTTAAAAAGTAAAGTGGCTTTAGATAACTATGCAACATCATTATCTCAATTAGCAAGTGGTCAAATTGATGTAATGGTAACTTATGCTGATGCACGTTTAGACTATGTTGATCAATGGAATTCTAATTTTGGAAGAACAGCTTCTATATGGGATGAAACAAATGTTATTGGTGTAACAGATGGTATTTACAATGATACAATATCTGTTACTAAGGATGCATCAATGACTTCAGAATTAAAGGAAGCTATACAACAAGCTTTCATTAACATAGGTAATACAGAAGAAGGTCAAAAAATTATTTCAATATACAGCCACAAAGGTTATGAAATTGGAAATAGTTCTGACTACGATGCAGAAAGAGAAGCACAAAAATTAATTAAGTCTATGCAATAATTTTAAAAGAAAATATCTTTTATTTTATTAGCTGTAAAAATGAGTTCATGTTTAACATGAACTCATTTGGTATATAAAAGTATAATATACAAAAAGTTTACAAAAAGATAAATTTAGAATGTGAGGGAAACTTGTGATTAAGTTTGATAAGGTAAATAAGGTTTATCCAAATGGATTACATGCGCTAAAAAATATATCACTTGAAATAAATCAAGGCGAGTTTGTAGCAATAATAGGTTTATCAGGAGCTGGTAAGTCTACATTATTAAGAACAATTAATAGAATGCATGACATTAGCGAAGGATCATTAACTGTAAATGGACAAGAAATAAATGATTTAGCAGGAAAAGATTTAAGAAAATTTAGACGTAAAATAGGAATGGTATTCCAATCTTTTAATTTAGTAACTAGAACTACAGTGGTAAACAATGTATTAACTTCAAGAGTGCCAGATATGCCATTATGGAAGTCTATAATAGGTTTATATTCTAAAGAAGATAAAGTTATAGCTTTAGAAGCATTAGACAAAGTTGGTATATTAGATAAGGCTTATGTTAGAGCTGATCAACTTTCTGGTGGACAACAACAAAGAGTTGCTTTAGCTAGAACATTAGCACAAAAGCCAGAAATAATTCTTGCTGATGAGCCAGTTGCAGCACTTGACCCAATAACTGCAAAGCAAGTTATGGATGACTTCAAAAAGATTAATAAAGAATTAAATATGTCAGTATTAATTAATATTCACCATGTAGATTTAGCATTAAAATATGCTGATAGAGTTATTGGAATAAAGGCAGGAGAAATAGTATATGATGGACCATCTGCAGAAGTAGATAGTGAAGTATTAAAGCAAATATATGGCCGTGAATTATCTGCTGATGAAGTAATGGGGGCTTAATTATGTTAGGAAAAATAAAAAATATATTTAAGCCTGAAAAGATTATTCTGAACAATGGCAAAGAAGTTCAGCCTAAAGCTTCAGTTGCACCTTTTGTAATAATTGGACTATTTTTATCTTTAATAGTTGCAGGAGATGTAACTGGGTTTAATTTTGAAACAATAATTAAGAGAGGAAATGAGTTTTTTGTAATATTAAAAGATATGTTTCCACCTAATTTTGATTATATGAAGACAGTTATTCCACCACTTATAGAAACTATAAAAATATCTGTTTTAGGCTCTTTAATAGGAAGTTTTATAGCAATTCCTTTTGCTATGTTATGTTCTGTTAATATAAATAAATCTAAAATTATTTTAAATTTAGTTAGAGTTGTAATGAGTATTACAAGAACATTACCAACATTAATTATTGCTTTAATATCAACTTATATATTTGGATTAGGAACTTTTGCAGGTACTGTTGCAATATCAATATTTACTTTTGGTATAGTAACTAAAATGTTATATGAAAAGGTTGAAACTGTTGATATGGGACCTTTCGAAGCTATGGAAGCTGTTGGTGCGACAAGAGTAAAAGCCTTTGTTGGAGCAATAATGCCTCAAATAATGCCTTCATATTTATCCATTTGTCTTTACAGTTTGGAGATAAATGTAAGAGCTGCTGCGATACTTGGATATGTAGGAGCTGGTGGTATAGGTCTTATATTAAATGAAAAAATTGGTTGGAGAGAATATGATAGGGTTGGTATGATCCTTGTTATGTTATTTATAACAGTCTTAATTATAGAAAATGGAAGTAAATATATAAGAGAAAGGTTAGGGTAGTATGGAATTATCATTAAAAAAACAATTAGAAAAACAGCCAAATACATGGATAAGTAAAGCCCTAACTGTATTATTTATAGTAATTGTAATAGTATGGGCTTCAAAGGGAATTAATTTTAATGGAATTAAATCAAATGGAGTTGATATTGCTAAAAATGTATTATCAGGAATTCTACATCCTGATTTAGAAATGTTATTAACTGAAGTTCCAGCATTATTATTAGAAACTATTTGTATAGCTTTAATAGGTACTTTAATTGGAGCAGTATTAGCAGTTCCGTTAGCATTTTTATCTTCTACTAACATAATGCCTAAGTGGATAAGTGTTATAGGATTATTTATTATAGCAGCACTTAGAACATTCCCAGCATTTGTTTATGGATTAATGTTTATTCGTGTAACTGGACCTGGTGCTTTTGCAGGGGTTCTTACAGTATCAGTAATATCTATAGGTATGATAGCTAAATTATTTATTGAATCAATAGAAGATTTAGATACTAAAATATTAGAATCTCTAGATGCTGCAGGATGTAGTACTTTTGAAAAAATAAGATATGGAATATTACCACAGTTATTTACAAATTTCGTTTCTACAGTTATATATAGATTTGAAATAAATATAAAGGATGCTTCTATATTAGGACTAGTTGGTGCAGGGGGAATAGGAGCACCATTAATATTTGCAATGAATGCATTTAATTGGGATGAAGTTGGTGCTATTCTTTGTGGATTAATAATTTTAGTATTAGTTGTAGAAATAATTTCAACTAAAATAAGAACTAAACTTGCTAGAGGTTAGGATAAATAAAATATATAGTATGAAAATCATTTTTAATACTAATATATAATAAAAGGGGGATTAGAACTTAAATCCTCCTTTTTTTAAATTATATTTTTAGGAGTATAAATGTAAAAAACAATAATAATTTAAAAATGCTATCAAATAAAGTTATTAGAGTGCTTATGTAGAATTATATGATATCTAAAAAGCAGTTATAAAATTGTTGATTATATAATTCTTATAGTATATCTTTTAAAGAATATTAATACTACTAAAACTGAACTAAATAAATTTGTAAGTGATTTTGAAAATATTTTAAATAACTTTAAACCAAGTGTTCCAGCTAATGTATATAGTAAAATATATATATCGAATAGCGGTGAATGTCTGCGGACTACACCTAAGGGAATCGGATGCGTCCGATTCTCTTTTTATTTATAAAAAGACTTAGCTTAACCAAAGTCATAATAAAAACCCCAACCAAACTTTTTTATATTTGTTGGAGTTTAAAGTTTTATATTAAAATATTAACTTTTTAAAATACTAAGAGTTAATACAGTATTTTGGTTAAGATATAGTTTTGTAGTATCTAGCTGTATCTACAACAACTTTAGGATTGTTTTTAAAATAATTAATAATTATTTCAGGTATTTCAATTAATATTTCCTTAACAACCTTACAATTTTCATAGCATTCATAACCACCAGCACCACTAGCTCTATAGTTATTCATAACTAAAGTTAAGTTTTTATCTTCAGATAATTCTTCACCATTAAATTTAATAGAAGTAACTCTATTTCCAACTTCTTTAGTTAAGTCAAAAGTATAGTTTATATTTGAGAAGTAATCATAATTATAATGTTCAACTTTAGGTTTTAAGAATCTTTCAGATACTGTTACATTTCCATTATTATTTTCAAAGTAGCTAGCAGCTCTTTCTAATGCTAATTTTAATATATTTTTATTAACTTCAAGAACAGCTAATGTATTTGGATATGGATAAGTAGATAAAATATCTCTTACAGTAACATTTTTACTAAATCCTTTTATTACATTTGCAAAGGTAGTACAAGATATATCTGCATTGCTACTTTCAAGTTGAATTTGATTTATAAAGTTAGCTAAATTTGAACCATTTAAAGCCATATCTAAATGAGTTGTAGGCTGAAGTTTAGTATCTAAAACACCAACAGGAGTATCTAACCATTCTTGAACCTTATCTTCTAATGGTAAGAATTTATCATACATTTCCTTATTAGGATTTAATTCTAAATCTTTTAATGATGAATTTATTTCAACTTTGCAATCATCATTTATAGTAAGATTTAATTCTAAGAATTTACTTCCATTATGTGGAGTTTGAACTATGTGAGTTCCATGAAGATTTTTATTAGCTATAGGAAGGTGCTGATGACCTGTAAGAAGTATATCAAAATCAAATTCCTTACATATTTTATAAGCAATATTTTCTTTTGTAGTGCTTAATTGTTTGTGAGATTCTAAATCATATTCAAATCCACCATGGTAAACACCTACAAGGATATCACATTGTTCTTTTACAGTTTCATAATATTTCTTTACTGAGTCAAAAGTATCAGTGATATCTATATCTTTTATATTTTCAGGACGCTCCCATCTGTTTATAAAGTCAGTAGTAAATCCAATTATACCTACTTTTAATCCATTTTCCATTGTTTTTATCTTGTAAGGGAAAATAGGTAATTCATTAGTTTTATCTACAACATTAGCACAAAGACAAGTAGCATTTAAATTATTTAAGTACTTCTTTAAATATTCCTTTCCATAGTTAAAGTCATGATTACCAAGAGTTATAAAATCATATCCTCCAGCATTCATAATAGTTGCTAATGGATGCACATCAAATTTTGAATTACTTAAGTAATTTGTAAAAGGTGAACCTTGAATAGTGTCTCCACCATCAATTATTAATGTATTTCCATCTTTATTGAAATGATTAATTATATTAAGCAAACCAATATTTTTTTCATTTCTTTCTACATAATCAGTTGGATAAACATATCCATGAAGGTCAGATGTAAAATAGATTTTTAAATTTTTCATTAAATAATACCGCCTCTTTTGTTAAATTTATATAAATAATATTAATAGTATTAAGTATATCATATTTTTACTTATAATAAGTATAAATTATGAATTTAGCATATTTATATAATTAGTAGTATAATATGATTAACAATAAAATTAACATATGAAAGTAAAAATTAAGGGGAATTCTAAAATGAAATATGCACAAATTAGGAAGTTCGACGTCACAAATGGGCCCAAGGTGCGTACTACTTTATTTGTAAGTGGATGTACACATAATTGTCCTCAGTGCTTTAATAAAGATCAGCAAAGCTTTGAGTATGGAGAATTTTGGACTGAAGAAGTGGAAGAACAATTCGTTTCTTATGTAAAAAGTCCCAATGTTCATGGGGTAAGTATTTTAGGTGGAGAGCCTATGCAGCAGTTAATGGATGATTCTTTATTAAAACTTTTAACTAGAATAAAAGAAGAAACTAATAAGGAAATATGGCTTTGGTCAGGATATACTTATGAAGAGATAATAAGTAATCCAAAAAGAAAGGAAATATTAGAACAAGTTGATGTTTTAATAGATGGTCCATTTAAGGCTGAAATGAAAAATTTAAGCTTAAAATATAGAGGTTCAGAAAATCAAAGAATTATTGATGTAAAAAAATCATTGAAAGAAAAAAAAGTTGTTTTAATAAATGTAATATAAGGATGTAAGAAGACACTTACATCTTTTTTTAAAGTATTTTTTAGCTTTCTTGTAGATTTAATTTTATTAAAAGATTTATTTTAATATGTCCATTACTTTATATTAACACCATATAGGTTTTATTGACATAAGACCAAGTTTAATTTTATATAAATAATATTGATTATATCATATTTTTATTATAGCTAGTTTAAAATATAAATTATGAAGTTTTTTTATTATAGTAATATGCATAGGGGGAAGTACAATGTATTACAAATTAAAAAAAGTGGTTATGAGTATTATTATAAGTTTATTAATGATATTTTTAGTAAGTTGTGGAACAATGGAAGTAAGTACAAATGTAAAAGTAAATAAAGATGGAAGCAGCAATACAGTATTTAGATTAGTTTATGATGAAAGTATAAAAAATGTGGTAGGAGATGGATTGCTACAGCAGGTATTAGGTACAGAGACAGAAGTTAATGTGTATTCACAAGATAATAATACTATTGAAGAGGTTACAATTACAACTTCCAAAATAAATATAAAGGATTTATTAAAATCTAATGCTTTAAATATAAGCAATTTGTCATATGATTATGGCAATATTATTAAGTACGATGTGAAAAGAGAAAAAGGAGTTTTAAAGGATAAATATACAATTAATATAGGTCTTACTAAAGATTTATTATTAGAGATAGATGCTAATATTGAAAATGAAGTAAGTAATAATATAAATAACTATATTACACCAGAAATACAAAAATATTTGTATGGTAATGTAACTAGTTTTTTAATTGGAAATGTAACAAATACCATCAAAAATTATGTGGCACAAATACCATATGATTTAACACTTTCCATACCTTTTAAGATTACAGAAAGTAATGCAACAACAAAAATTGATGATTATACAAACAAGTGGAGTTATACTCTGCAGGATTTAAATACAAATACAGAAGTGAGGTTATCATTTTTTGCACCTAATGTAATTAATATGGGTTTAATTATATTATGTGCTGTGATAATTATTATATTAATAATAGTATTATTAGTAAGACATAGGAAAAGGTAAGTAGAAGGGGCTGTCGCACTATGAACAGACCCTTTTAAATATATATGTAAAGGTGTAAGTGCCAATATAGATTTTTATAGTAATTTTGTATATAGCATGGTTTTATATATTTCTCTTTTGATGGATATAGATAAAATTTAATTATTGACACAAAATAAATAAGTAGATATGATACTAAAGACTAATGGAATAATAATGAAGAGGAGATGAATAAATGAAATTAATATTAAAGTATTTAAACAGATATAAAGGTTTAGTTTTATTAAATATAATTGGTGTATTAGGATTTGCTTTAGTTGAGTTAGGTATACCTACAATAATGGCTACAGTCATAGATAAAGGTATAGCTTATAATGATATAAGCTATATAAAGAAAATGGGAACTGTTATTGTTATTATATCTGTGCTAGGTGTTATGGGGTCAATACTTTTAGGATTTACTTCAGCGAAGATTTCCACCAGCGTTGTTAGAGATATAAGAAATGATATCTTTAAAAAGTCTCAAGAATTTTCTCATAGTGAATACGATAGATTTGGTATATCATCAATGATAACTAGAACTACCAATGATGCCTTTCAAGTTATGCAATTTACTAATACTATTTTGAGAATGGCAATGATATGTCCTATTATGTTTATCATAAGCGTATTTTTAATTTTATCAACAAGTGTGAGATTATCTGCTATCTTATCAGTTACCTTACCACTTATTGTTTTAGGCGTATATTTAATTGCTAAAACATCCCATCCATGGTCTCAAACACAACAAAATAATTTAGATAAGCTTAATAGAATATCTAGAGAGAATTTAACAGGAATTAGGGTTATTAGAGCTTTTGGTAATGATGATTATGAAAGAAAGAGATTTAAAAAAGTTAATAATGCATATGCTTTCATTTCAAAAAAGCTATTTAAACTTATGTCAGTGGCTCAACCTACTTTCTTTTTATTATTAAACTTAGCTATAATAGCTATATTCTGGATGGCTAGCAAGATGATAAATATTGGCTCATTGCAAGTTGGGCAATTAGTTGCATTTATAGAATATTTATTTCATGCAATGTTCTCTTTAATGTTATTTTCTAATGTTTTTGTTATGTATCCTAAAGCACAAGTTTCAGCAGAAAGAATACAGGAAATATTAGATGCAGAGCCTATGATTAAAAATCCAGAACAAGGAATTACTGAAACAAATAATGAAGGAACATTAGAATTTGAAAATGTTACATTTGTTTATCCAGATGGAGAAGAACCAGTAATTAAAAATGTTTCATTTAGTGCTAAAAAAGGAGAAACCATTGCTTTTATTGGTAGTACAGGTAGTGGAAAGTCAACACTTATTAATCTTATACCAAGATTTTATGATGTAACAGAAGGAAGTATAAGAATTGATGGTATAGATGTGAGAAAGTTTAATTTAAAAGCACTAAGAAAGAAAATAGGCTTTATAAGACAAAAGAATTTATTATTTACCGGTACTATAAAAAGTAACATAAAATTTGGCAAACCTCATGCTACTCATGATGAAGTTGAAAATAGTGCAAAAATTGCACAAGCTTATGATTTTATTACTACTAAAGAAAAGGGCTTTGATGAACCTATAAGTGAAGGAGGCTCTAATGTATCAGGAGGGCAAAAGCAAAGATTATCAATAGCTAGAGCTTTAGTAAGAAAATCAGAAATATATATATTTGATGATAGTTTTTCAGCCCTAGACTTTAAGACAGATGCTATTCTTAGAAAGGCTTTGAAAAAAGAAACTAAAGATGCAATTGTTTTAATAGTAGCGCAAAGAATAGGATCAATCATGGATGCAGATAAGATAATTGTATTAGATGAAGGAAAAGTTGTAGGCGTTGGTAAGCATAAAGAATTGTTAAGTACTTGCAACGTATATCATGAAATAGCATTATCACAACTTACAGAGGAGGAACTTGCATAATGAATAAGATAAAAGATACAATTAGAAAAATAGCCCCCTTTGTAAAAAATTATAAGAAAGGGTTTATTTTTGCCATAATACTTATTATTTCAGCAGCTGTATTTACAGCTCTTGCTCCTATGGTGGAAGGTTTTATAATAACTCAACTTACCAATGATTCTCTTGATATAATCAGAGGTGTTGAAGGCGCTAGTGTAAATTTTAAATATATACTAAAGGTATTGGTGATTCTTGTATGTATATATTTAGGTAATGTATTATCAACTTATGGGGCAAGTTTTTTATTAACTAACTCTATACAAAATAGTATGAGAGACTTAAGAGGAGCCATACAGGATAAGATTAAAAGATTGCCAGTAAGTTATTTTGATGGAAACAGCTATGGTGATGTATTAAGCAGGATTACTAATGATATTGATACTATATCAAATGCTTTGCAGCAAAGTTTAAGTCAGATAATTAATTCTATTTTAGCAGTTTTATTAGCTTTGATTATGATGTTTAGAATAAATGTAAAAATGGCTTTTGTGGCAACACTAATAATACCATTAAGCTTTCTTGTATCAAAAATTGTGGTAAGTAAATCACAAGGCTATTTTAAAGCACAGCAAGATGCTTTAGGAAAGCTAAATGGAACTGTACAGGAGATGTTCACAGGTTTCAATGAGATAAAGCTATATGGTAAAGAAGAAAGTGCCATAAATGAATTTGTTGAAATAAATAGTAAATTACAAGCTTCAGGTTTTAAAGCTCAATTTATTTCCAGTACAATGGGGCCTTTAGTATCACTAGTAAGTTATCTTGGAATTGCTGCCATTGGAATTATAGGAGCAATTACAGCAGTAGCTGGTAGAATTACTGTAGGGAATTTACAGGCTTTTATAAGATATATTTGGCAAATAAATCAGCCATTATCACAAGTAACTCAATTATCATCAGCAATACAGTCAGCTTTTGCAGCGGTAGATAGAGTGTTTGAAATCTTAAATGAAGAAGAGCAAATTCCAGATAAAGAGCAAAGTGTCAAACTAGATAATCCAAGAGGAGATGTAAGTTTTGAACATGTAAAATTTGGTTATAATGATGATAAAATATTAATTCATGATTTAAATGCAGAAATTAAAGCAGGACAAATGGTGGCTATAGTTGGACCAACTGGTGCTGGAAAAACTACGTTAATCAACTTATTAATGAGATTTTATGAGCTAAAAGGTGGCTCAATAAAGATTGATGGAGTAGATACTCGAGATATGAAGCGTGAAGATTTACGTAGTCTTTTTGGAATGGTACTACAGGATACTTGGTTATTTAATGGTACTATTGAAGAAAATATAAAGTATGGGAACTTTAATGCCAGTAAGGAAGATGTTATATTAGCAGCAAAGATTGCTAATGTACATCATTTTATTAAGACATTGCCAGAAGGCTATGATATGGTATTAAATGAGGAGGCATCTAATATATCACAGGGAGAAAAGCAGCTTCTTACCATTGCAAGAGCAATACTATCAGATCCAGCTATTTTAATATTAGATGAAGCAACTAGTTCTGTAGATACAAGACTTGAGCTTATGTTACAGCAAGCTATGCAAAATGTAATGAAGGGAAGAACAAGCTTTGTTATAGCTCATAGGCTTTCAACTATAAAAAGTGCTGATTTAATCCTTGTAATAAAAGATGGTAATATAATTGAACAAGGAAATCATCAGGAACTTATGGCTAAAGGTGGTTTCTATGAAGAACTATATAACAGTCAATTTGCTGAACAATAGGATATTGATGATAAGGAACTCTAAGGGAGTTCCTTTAATCTTTTTTTAGAAGCTATTAAAATAAGAGATGGGTTTAATTACATAAGTTTTTTTTATAAACCTATTTAAATTTTTAATAAATGCAATATAATGAATAATGGCAATATTTATTATGTTAAGAGTTAATAGCAAATATAAGGAGAGGAAAGGTACTTGGAAAATGATTATGATGCTTTCGTTAATAGTAGTTTTAATATTAATTTTATTTTTATATAATAAAGATATTTTTCATAGAGATACAGTTATAACTATAGTGACTAATTTGCCATTAGGAATTTTCAAAGATGAAAATAAAAAGAAAATGGTTAATGAAAAAGAGCAAATTCATATTAAAAAAGATGAAAATAATATTAAAACTGAACAAGTAATAAATGAAGCACCATTAGCAAAAATAGAAGCTGATGAAAAGGTAGAAGAGATAGTTGAAAGCAATGAAAGTATTGAATTTCCAGAAGAAAAAGAAATTATAGTCTATTGGACACCTAATGGTAAAAACTACCATATGAAAAACACTTGCAGGACTTTAGCAAGAAGTAAGGTAATCCTTAGTGGAAATACTTTAGAATGTGAAAAAGCAATATGTTGTGAGCATTGCAAAATTGAAGAGGATAAAAATAAGATATAGTAATGCTATATCTTATTTTTATTAAGTAAATAATAGAGAGATTTTTCGCTTGGAGTTTTTAAATAATTTTAAGATGATATTCTCATCATTATAATTAGGATTAGAAATAACAGAGATATGAATTTCTTTTTTATTAACTCCGTTTAATCTATAGTTTATATTTTTTAAATAAATATCTATAAAATGAAGGCTATTATTAATAAGACTTAGTTTTTTAAAATACTTCTTGGCAAGAAGTAGATTATTAGTATAGTAATAGCATAAAGCAATTTCCATTAAGAATTTTTCTGAGTGAATAAAATACACATCCTTTTTTATTAAAGAAAGCTTTTCTAGATAGATAAGAGCTTTATCATATTCATGCCTTTGAGAAAAAATAAGACCAAGTCTATACATACAGTAATAATTTAAATCATTTAAGGAAAGAGACTTAGTAAAGTATTTTGCTGCTTTATCATATTTTTTTAAGGATAAAAAATAATCACCATATATTCTAAAAAGCTCATAATCATTATCATAAATTTTATATGCTTCAGATAAATAATTAAGAGTTTCATTTATATTATTATCTAACGAGTATAATGCAAGACTTCTTAATTTAAGGTACTTATCTAAATTTTCAGCATTAATATTTTTTAAATGGCTATATGATAATGGATGTAGTTCATATAAGTTTTTGAAAAGAATGTCTATATTTAGGTTAGTATATAAGTGAAAAAGCTCTTTTTTTCTATCTAGCCATTTAAAGTGATTAGAGAATAAGATAAATACTTCGTTAGGAATGAACTTATGAGTTGTTAGATATTCAATGATTATTTGTTCAATATAAAAAGAAAGGTTTTCTAAAGAGAATATCTGATAACTTAATAAGTCTTTCCAGTTATTAATATCTATTCTTAGTTGGAAGTTAGTATAAATTTCATTTAATTTATTAATAAGTAGAGTTTCTTTTGTAGTAATAAATCTTTTATACATTGGTGCTGAAGTGATTTTATCATTAGGTGGATTTTTTATTTTTTCTTTGATAGCATTAATATATTTTTTAATAGATGCATTTAGGGGGGTTAACTTATTTAATAATTGGAATAAATCTAAAGCTTTAATATATTCATAAGAATAATAATAGCTTAAAGCTAAATCAGTTAATGCATCAATATCAAGATTATTTTTTAATTTTGAAGTGTATTTTTCAAGGCAAAGAATTGCTTTAGTATATTGTTTTGTTTTTACTAAAAGATGCCCAAAACTCGCTAAGCAGTACATATCAGAGCTATTTATTTCTAAAGCCTCTCTAAAATATCTTAAGGCGCTTATGGTGTCATTTTTATTAAGGTAATAGGCACCAAGAAGTCTTAATAAATCCAAATCATAAGAGTAGATAGTATAGGCCTTACTAAGATATTCAATAACATTCTTATCACTAATATAAATAAATGCTTTTTCTCGGAGTTCAAGATATTCTTCTATTTTATCTTTGCTGATGGTTGAAAGATAGTTATAGCTTAAATTAAGAGGATGATTTATTTCTTGTAGTAGATAATCAATGGTATTTTTAGGATATTTTTTATATAGCTCAGCTTCTCTTTCATTAAATTTTAAATATTTATCAAAAAGCAAAAATATTTCATGAGGTATATATCTATGAATAAAAATATAATTTATTAAATCATTTTCTAAAACATTTAGTATTTCTTTATTGATAAACATATAAGATTTTAATAATTCTATCCAGCTATCAATATTGAATCTTAAGACTGGATTGGTGTATATATAGTTAAGATTATAATTAAAATCAGATATGTAATTTTTATTATCTAATGAGTCATCACAATAGCTTTTGATATTTTCATAAGTATAATCAATTGAATTGTTAGATAAGCATTTAGACATATCTTTTACTGAAGTATTTACCAGTGACATTGCTTTTACATAAGCATTTGTCAGTATTGTATATTCATTAGTATCTTTTTCAAGGTTATAGCATTTTATTAATCTTGAATATGCTTTTTTTATTTCCCTTAAATCTTTTGTAGGATTAATTTCTAGTACGGTCCAACAACTCATATAATACTCCTTTCATTTATGAAAAGTAATATAATTATCATAACATAAATTGTATAAAAATGGAAATGGATATGAAAAATTTATATTTATATAAGTATAAAGTAGATATTTTAAAATAATAAGTGAAAAAATAATATAAAAAAATAAAATGACATAAAGTATGTAAAATTGAGGACAAAATTTAGTTGCAAATCATATATTAAATTGTCAGATAATAATTATAAAATTAATAAGGAGAGAGCATATATGCTAATTGATATAGTTCTTGTTTATGCCGTAGGCAGAGGCGGATTAGAAAATGTTATATCAAAAGTATATAATGGATTAGTTAAGAAAGGGCATAGAGTTAGAGTATTTCAAGCATATAGGCCGGAATATATTGAGTGGGAAAGAAATTTTGACGAAATATATTATTATGGTGAAGATATTCCTTTTTCTATGATAAATTCAGGATTACATCAATATGCAATGAAATATAGACAGGCTATTGAAGAAAAGGGAAGGCCAGATATAGTTATTGCAACTCAATCCACCAGTTTGAGTTATATTTGTAATGTTGCCTTAAACGGGAAAAATTATAATGTAATTCCGCAAATTTCTTGGTTGCATGGACCTGTAAGTGCCTATGGAGGTCGAGAACTTTTAAGCTTTAGTAATTCACATATGGCATTATGTAATAAGTTAGGTGATGATTTAGCATTAGCTTTAGATAGAGAAAATATATATGTTGTGGGAAATCCAGTACAGATTAAGAATTTAGATGTTATAAATAGACCTAAAGAAATACTGACCATATTATCATTAGGAAGGTTGAGTCCAGAAAAGGATATTGAGACTTTAATTAATGCTTTAGCAATTTTAAAAAAGCCATGGAGGCTTATAGTAGTTGGTGATGGGGGACATTATTCTACTTTAAGAACTTTGGCAGAAGAAAAGAATATCAATGAAAATATTCAGTGGACTGGATGGCATGAAAATCCTTGGGATACTGTTAAGGAAGCATCTGTTACAGTAATTTCATCATTATATGAAGGTTTTTCAATGACTACAGCTGAATCATTAGCTAGAGGGATTCCAGTGGTTACTACTAAATGTGGTGGTCCCGAAGATATGGTGGTTGAAGGCGTTAATGGATGGTTATACCAAGTAGGTGATTATATTAGATTAGCAGAAATATTATCTAAAATTCAAGATGGTAAATATATTTTGCCAAAGGCAGAAGTTTGTATTGATTCAATACAGAAGTTTGATGAACAAGTAGTTATAAATAAAATTGAAGAAGTGATAATAAAAACTTATTATAAATTTTATGGTTTTACACGTGTAAGATAAAGAAGTTAGGTGAAAAAAGATGTTAATAGATATAGCATTATACTATGTTGGAGGACGAGGTGGAGTAGAAACTGTTACTACAAAAGTATATGAAAATCTTAAGAAAAAAGGTCATAGGGTAAGGGTGATTATAGCATATGTTCCTCCTTACTTAAAATGGATAGATTCCTTAGGTGAAGTTTATTATTATGGAAATGAAATGAAAAATGATTCGTATGAATATTTAGGAGAAAGCTATAAACAACTTATGGAGAAAATAGGATTACCAGATATATGTATTGCAGCTCATATACCATTTCAAAGCTATATATGTAGTTTAGGTATTAATTGGGAAAAAACAGATAAAGTCATACCAATTTTATCTTGGATCCATGGAGATATAAATATTTATAAAGATCCATTTTTAATAAGCTATGCTAAGGCGCATTTGGCGATAAGTTCGGCAGTTGGTGATGGAATAAGAAGCTATGATAAGGAAAAAAATATATATTTAGTTAATAATCCAATTAGTATAAATAAGGAAAATATTATAAAAAGACCGCAGGATGGTATTTTTAAAATTTTAAGTGTTGGAAGGCTTGAAGAAGAAAAAAATTTATTTATGCTTATGCATGCTTTAAATAAGATAAGAGGAAAATGGAAAGCTAATATAATTGGTGATGGTAGTAAAAGAAAGGTATTAGAAAATGTTGCTAAAATATTAAGAATAAATGAAAATATAAGTTGGAGTGGGTGGAAAGAAGAACCGTGGAAAGATATAGATGAAGCTAGTATATGTATTTCAACTTCAAATACAGAGGGATTTTCTATGGTTCTAGCAGAAGCTTTATCAAGAGGTATACCAGTTATATCAACTAAATCTGGGGGACCTAAAGATATAGTTCAAGATGGAGTTAATGGGTGGCTTGTTGATAAAAATGATTATTTTAAGGTTGCAGAAATAATAAATAATATAATAAACAACAAAATAGAATTGCCTTCACAAGAAGTGTGTATATCATCAGTAGAAAAATTTGATGAAAATAAAGTTGTTTCAAATATAGAAAATGCAATTATTAAAGAATTAAAATAATAATTTAATTAGTTTATGATTAAGTGTAAAAGAAAAAACTCTAATTATATTAATTAAAGTATTTTTCTTTTACATAATTTGCATATATTTTATAAACATTTATGGAATAAGTTACGAAAGTAATAATATGAACAAAATTTTAAATTAACAAATGATAATGAAGACAATATAAAGTTTTTGGTATTAGCAGTAATATAGTTGTTGTGATTAGCAATAACTTTTTTAACATAATTATAAAAAGAAAAAGGTGAATTAAAATTTATGGAAGAGTTAAAAAGAACAATTAATGATATATTTAGTGAAGAAATAATAAAATTAGTTATAAGTAACAAGGTTAATAAAGATGTAAAATATAATAAGATAAATATTCTTTTAAAGGAAATTAAAACTAAAAAATATTATCAAATAGAAAAGTTTACAGATAAACAGGTATTTCACAAAAATATATCATTGGAGGAAATTAAATCTGTGGTATTAGAATATACATCAGGAAATTACAAACAATTCACAGCTTGGTCAAATGTAACTACATATGATGTGAAGATTTCTAAAAAAGGAAAGGTACATTGTAGCAAGAAAGATGGAAATAACGAAAAATTTGCTAAAAAGGGACATAATAAAGAAAAGAATTATATACTTAAAGAAGGAATGATAATAGAACCGTTAATAGACTTAGGTGTATTTACTAAAGAAGGAAAAGTGATAAATTCTAAATACGACAAGTATAAGCAAATAAATAGATTTATAGAGATAATTGACGATGAGATAAAGAAGAATGATTATAAGGAACTTACAATATTAGATTTTGGTTGTGGAAAATCATATTTAACATTTGTTTTATATTACTATTTCGTAGAAATTAAGAAAATTGATGTAAAAATGATTGGTTTAGACTTAAAAGAAGATGTAATAAAAAAATGTAACGATATTGCTAAAAATTATGGATATAAAAATTTAAGTTTTGAACTAGGTGATATTAATGGATATAAGTATAATAATAATGTAGATATGGTTATTACACTTCATGCCTGTGATACAGCCACAGATTATGCTTTATATAATGCAATAAAGTGGAATGCAAAAATGATTTTCTCAGTTCCTTGTTGTCAGCATGAATTTAATGCTCAAATGAAAAGTGATAATTTTTCAATATTAACTAAATACGGCATAGTAAAAGAAAGAATTGCTGCATTAATGACTGATAGTGTAAGAGCAAATCTTTTGGAATGTGCTGGGTATAAAACTCAATTATTAGAGTTTATTAATATTGCACATTCTCCTAAAAATATTTTAATAAGAGCATCAAAAGCCAATATATCACAAGAAAAACAAGAGAAATCTTTAGAGGAAGTAAAATCATTAATTAATGAATTTAATGTGATTCCTACGTTATATAAATTATTAAAAGAAGATAAAATAATATAAAAAAACTTCCAGTAGTTTTAGCTACTGGAAGTTTTTTTATTAAATTGTAACAAAGCTATAATGATATATAAATAATCAATATTCAAACTAATATTATAAAAATATGAATAAAATCAAAAAAAATACATTAATGTATATTTTTATAAAATATTATGATAAAATCAGAGTATTATTAACATTTGGAGGTAGTTTATGGGAAAAGTAAATAATAAATATGGTTTAGTAGCTTTAAGCAGTGTATTTGCCTTAAGCATGTTTGGCTGTACTAAAGTAGGATCAGCAGCAGAAATGGGAAGATACATAGAAGAATTCTATGATGCACCAGAAGGAATTTATGATGTAAGAGACTTAAGAGTTCTTTCAGATGGTACTATAGGAATGTTAGCGTATGGGGAAAAAGAAATTGAACTTTATATATCAGACGATGAATGTCAAAACTGGAATAGAAAAGAGATAAATTTACCACAGGGTGATTCGGAAAATAGCATGCTATCAGTAAATAATGCTATTTTGTCAAAAGATGGAAATATTTTTATTTCATATTATTTTTATGATTATATGAAATCTGAAGAAGATGAAAATTTAAAAGAGGAATCAGTGGATGACAATGCAGAAGATGCTACAGATGATAAGTATTTTGAACCAGAATACAAATATGCATTTATAGATGATGAAGGGAGTATACATGATATTTCTTTAGATGAAATTTCTCAAAATACAGCAGAAGATGAGGATATGTCTTATAGTAGATATTATTATACATTTAAGTTTGCTAAGAATGGAGACATTGTATTCTCCAATGATAATGGAATGATATATCAATTAGATCCAGCTAGTGGTGAGATAAAAAATGAATTTGTTTTAGATGATTCATATATTAGTGATTTTACTACTGTAGGAGATTCTTTAGTTATTGTTGGAGGTAATTCTGTAAAGGAATATAGTTTAGAAAGTGGTAAAGAACTAGGAAATATTAAACCTTTAGAAAGTGAAGTATTATATGAAAATAACTCAAATTTCTATGGTATTTCAAATATATTTTCTGATGATGATAAAACTATATATTATACTAGTACCACAGGGCTTTATAAGTATAAATTAGGTGAAAAGGAAGTAGAGCAAATCATAGAAGGGTCATTAAGCTCCATAGGTGATGACAATATGTATATTAGTACGTTTGTAGTAGGCAAAGATAATACTTTCTTGGCTTGTGGACAAGATTATAACAGCTATGAAGTTGGTACAAGTATCATAAGGTTTACTTATTCAGCTGATACACCAAAGGTTCCAGAGAATCAAATAACAGTTTATTCATTATATGAAAATTATCAGATAAGACAAAATATAGTGCTATATCAAAAAGCTAATCCAGATATATATATTAAGCTTGAAATTGGTACTTCAGGTGAGGATGCTGTTACAGAATCAGATGCTTTAAGAACTTTAAATACTGAGATAATGGCAGGTAAGGGTCCAGATATAATATTACTTGATGGTATGTCAGAAGCATATTTTGAACAAGGATTATTAGAAGATATAAGTGATGTTATAGCAGATTATACAAAGAATGACTTATTATTTGAAAATATAATAGATGCATATACAGATAAAAATGGAAAAGTATATTCAATTCCAACAAAGATTACAATTCCAGTAGTGGTAGGAAAAACTGAATATGTAAGTTCAGTTACTGATTTACAGACATTAAGTGCAGCATTAGTTAAATCAGCAGAAAACTCTGGTAAAGCCAATGATGATAAATATGTTGAAATGTATACTCCATCAATGTTAGTCAGTATGCTTTACTATGCTAATGGTAGTACTTGGTTAAATGAGGATAATACAATAAATGAAGATAATATAAAAGAATTTTTAGAGGAAACAAAAAATATATATGATGCATATTTAGCTACTTATGATGAAGCTCAATATGAAGAATATAAGGAAAGTATGCAGTCTTATATAGATGAATATGGTGAAGATATAGGGATTTATTATTTAGATAATTATTTAAATCCGATGAGTATTATGAATGAATCGTCTAAAAAGCTTGCAGTAGGGGTTATTAGTGGAAGAGATTTTATAGAGTATATGTATTCTTTAAGTAAAGGGAATCAAGATATATCTTATGCTTTAATTAATGGACAAACATCAGGAGTATTTGTTCCAAAAAACTTAATGGGTATTAATGCTAAAAGTGATAATAAGAAAATGGCTAAGAAGTTTATTTCTTATTTATTAAGTGAAGAAAGTCAAAGTAAAGAATCTTATGATGGTTTACCTATTAATAAAGCAGCTTTTGATAAAATTTCAGAATATCCATATGCCGATGAATTTGTTGGAGAAAATGGAGAAGGTTATAGTGAAGATCAATCTATTGGTACATGGGGATTTTCAAATGAAAATGGAACAACAGTGGAATTAAAAGTGTATTGGCCAACGAAAGAATATTTTAACAACTTTAAAGCTGAAATAGAAAGTTTAAAGTCGCCAGTTACAGTTAATACTATTGTTTTAGAGGAAGTGGCAAAAGCCTTTGATAAATATGCAAATGGAAATGCGACATTAGATGAAGTTGTTAAGAATATAGGCGATAATATTGATTTAATATTGGCGGAATAGTATGGAAAAGTTAAAGAAAAGGAAAAGAAAAAAATATGAAATGGAAGGGTGTTTTTTTATCCTTCCAAGCTTAATTGGGGTAAGTATATTTATTTTAATTCCATTTGCAGATGTGGTCATAAGATCTTTTCAAAGTCCAATAACTAGAGAATTTGTATTTTTTAAAAATTATATGGAGGTATTTAAAAATGCAGCTTTTAAGTTAGCAGCAACAAACACCATAAAGTTTGTTTTTATATGCATTCCATTATTACTGATAATTTCTCTTATTATAGCAGTATTAATGCAGAGGTTTGTAAGAAATGCTTATATAATAAAGACAGCTTTTTTAATACCAATGGCTGTGCCTATAGCTTCCATAGTATTGATATGGAAAATAATTTTTCATGAAAATGGGGCATTAAGTTCATGGTTAGTTAAAGTAGGGGGTCATGGATTTGACTGGATGAACACTAAATTTGCCTTTTGGATATTAGTTTTTAGTTATATATGGAAAAATCTTGGTTATAATATTGTTTTATGGCTAGCTGGTTTAAGCTGTATACCTGAAAGTGTATATGAAGCTGCTAGAGTTGATGGGGCCAGTGAATGGAAATGTTTTACACAAATAACTCTTCCTAATTTGAAGACTACATTATATACAGTAGCAGTGCTATCTCTTTTAAATTCCTTTAAGGTATTTAGAGAAGCTTATCTTATTGGTGGAGATTATCCTGATAAAAGTATGTATGTATTGCAGCATTTATTTAATAATTGGTTTAGAGATTTATCCTTTGGCAAAATGTCAGCAGGTTCAGTGATTATGGCTATAGTGATATATATTCTAATAGCATTATTACAAAAAGTATGGGAAAGAGAAAATTAAAGAAAGGTAGATAATATGAAAAAGAAAATAATAACTTTACTTTTATTTATTTTAGCAATGATAATGTGTTTTCCTATAGTATTTCTACTTTCAGGATCTATTATGGGAGCTGCAGAAATCAAAGAGTATTTGGGACCAGTATTAAATGATGGGAGCGGATATGTTACTTGGAGTGTACTACCAAAGTATGCTACTTTAAGATCATATGTAGAGCTTTTACTAGATACACCAAAGTTTTTTGTGATGTTTTGGAATTCTGTAGGTATGACAGTAAGTATTTTAATTGGACAGTTAGTAGTATCAGTAACAGCAGCCTGGGGATTTGCACGATATGAATTTCCATATAAAAAACTGCTATTTACTTTATATATAGTGCTGATGCTTATGCCTTTCCAAGTAACAATGCTTTCCACATATTTAGTGCTTGATAAGATTAAACTTATAAATACAGCAATGAGTATAGTGTTACCAGCAGTTTTTTCTACATTTCCTGTATTCATAATGTATAGATTTTTTATAAGTATTCCAGAAAGCATTATAGAATGTGCAAGACTAGATGGGGCTAGCGAGTTTAAAATTTTTATCAAGATTGGAATACCTCTTGGAAAGCCTGGAATTATGTCAGCAATGATACTTGGATTTTTAGAGTATTGGAACTTAATTGAACAGCCATTAACATTTTTAAAGGATAAGAGCCTTTGGCCTTTATCATTATATCTACCTAGTATTGGTCTGGAAAGTGCAGATGTAGCATTTGCAGCATCTGCTGTAACATTAATAACAGCAATAATAGTATTTTTTGCTGGTCAAAGTCATCTAGAGCAGGGAATAGCAGCAACGGCAGTAAAGGAATGATAGTATGAAGATAAAAGAAATAATAAAATATCAGTGGAAAAGCAAGACAAATAAAACCTTACAGCAAAAAGCCTTGAAGCTTTTAGCCTACTTTTTAGTACTAATGGTTATCCTTACTATATTATCAAGATTTGCAGATTCTTTATTGATACCAATTGTAAAGGTTGAAACATCAAAAGGAATGACTATTACTCATGAAGTTGAGGTAGATGGAAGTATAATTCAAAATAGAGAAGAGGGTATTGCTGTAGTGGAAAATTTAAAGGTTTCATATGTAAATGTATATCCAGGTAGTGAAATTAAAGCAGGGGATACATTGTTTGAAATAGATTTAACAGATTTAAAATCACAGATTCAGCAAATTGAAAGTCAAATATCTGAAAAGGAAAAGAATTTATCTAGAGCTACGGAGGATTATAATTTAGCAGTATCTAGGCAAGATAAAATAATTTCAGATGCATTAGCGGCATATAAGGAAGCTGAGGCTTTAGTTAACAAATATAATAATGCCAGTGAACAGGAAAAGCAATCATTAGATAAGGAAAGTATTGAATATGATTATAACTTAAAGAAATCGGCTTATGATCAAGCTACGAATGATAAAAGTAACAATCTTTTAGCAGAAAAGAGAACTTTAGAAGATATTAAGGAAGCATCTAATACTGATGAGCTTAAAAAGAAGCTTGAAAGCCTTAAAAAAATTGAAGGAGCAGAAGGAAAGATTGTATCAGAGAAGGAAGGTATTATAACTAATGTAGTAGTAACGGTAGGAGATATCACTAGTGGAGGAAGTACAGTATATTTAGCAGATAAAGAATCAGGATATAAGTTTGTAGCGGAATTATCTAAGGATTTAAAAAAATATGCTAAGCAAGGGCAATCAGTTGTATTGAAAATAGGTAGTTCCAATAATGAAATAGGAGATATAACCATAGATAGTATAAGTAAAAGTGAAAGTGATAATTATAATATTTCAGTGATACTACCAGTTGGTATAGGAGAAATAGGTGACTTAGGTAAGCTTACTTTATCTAGTAAGAGTAAGAAATATCAAGTATGTGTACCGTTAGAAGCATTGCATCAAGAAGGGCAAGATAAATATTATATCTTAGTGGTAGGAGAAGAAGAAACTATACTAGGAACAGAAAAAGTTGCTATAAGAGTTGATGTATCTATTGCAGATAAAAATGATACTTATGCAGCTTTAGAAGAAGGTACTATAAGCAATAGTCAGAAAATAATAATTAGTAGCAATAAGACTATAAAAGAAGGCGATAGAGTTCGTTTGGAGGAAGAATAAATGAAAAGGGTATTTAGCCATGTAATTAAGATAGCTTTAGTTTTGGCTATGATTATATGCTGGGTTTTATCTATAGGATACACCAATAGATTAGCTTCAGTAAAAAATACTTTTAACATATATTTTGATGAAGAAGAATATCTTCCTGCTGATATTTATAAAATGCAGAAAGAAGAAAAAGATAAGGGAAACTCTCTAGTATTTACAGGATGGCATGAAAAAGAAAAGCAAACAGTATTAAATAGTAATTTTAATAGAAGGGTAGAAAGTAACATAATATTTATTTGTGGGCAGTCTTCTCTTGTGGCAGAAGGACCTATATTATTTGAAGATGATATAAAAGGGTGCTTAATTGATGAAGAAACAGCATACAAGCTTTTTGGTAGCAATGACGTCATAGGTAATACAATTATTTATGATAGTGGAGAATTTATTATTAGAGGCATCCATAGAGCAATGGAAGATACTATAATAATGAAGGCAGAAAGTGATTCAAAAGATAAAATTCAAGGATTACTTATGGATATAAGCAATGATGGTATAAAAAATATAAAGCTTATAAGTGAGAGATATGGTGTAAAAGAATATGGCGTTAATTCTACAGTTTATTATAACTTAGGAAAAATGTGTACAAGTATGTTTCCATTGATAATATTGTTGATTATAGTATGGAGTGCTTTAAAAAAAGCTATTGAAATTAAAGATAGACCAGTATTGTTCATATTTAGTATTATGATGATAATAGTATGGATAACTGCATTCTTTTGTATAACAAGATACAAAATATCTATTCCAGTGGATATTCTTCCAAACAAATGGTCTGATTTTGATTATTGGAGTAAATTTTTTCAAGAATGTATGGATAAGATAAAATATGTTATTTATATGAAGAAATATATGCTTGATATTTATGTAATTTCATATTTAAATAAAATATTTTTATGCACTATAATAGCCATAATACTATTTTTCGTAAATAAGAGAAATATTGAGATTAACTCTATGAAAGAATTATTTATAAGTATTATTGCGTTATTTATTATTACTTTTATGGCTATTTATATATTAAAAGAAAGTATATTTATTAACAAATCTTCAGCGGTAATATGGCTTATATATCCATATTATTTATTATATAGATATGTATATTTGATTAAAGAGCAGTTTTTAAAAAGAATACTAAGATGAATTATGTATTAGAAAGTTTTAATCTATTGAAAAGTTTATAGAAAATAATAAATAAATGTATATTTTATTTGCACATTTAAAATCTTTATGATATATTAAATTTATAGATAAATAATAATTATTAATTAATAATCAATATAGAGGAGAAATAATTATGTTAGATCAAAAGACAAGAGATATAATAAAAAGTACTGTACCAGCATTAAAAACTCACGGATTAGAAATAACAACTACTTTCTACAAGAATATGTTTGCTAATAACCCAGAAGTAAAACCTTTATTTAATATGGACAAGCAAGATTCTGGTGAACAACCAAAAGCTTTAGCAATGACAATATTAGCTGCAGCTCAAAACATAGATAATCTTCCAGCTATTTTACCAGTAGTTAAGAAAATTGGAGAAGTTCACTGTAATAAAGAAATTCAAGCTGAACATTATCCAATAGTAGGAAAAAATCTTTTATTAACTATAAAAGAAGTATTAGGAGATGCAGCTACTGATGAAGTTATGGAAGCATGGGAAAAAGCTTACCAAGTAATTGCTGATATATTCATTTCAGTTGAAAAAGAAATTTATGAAACAAGAAAATAATCTAAAGAGATTGTATTAAAATAATATTTGATATTTCGTAGATAAAAAAGGGGATTTGCATTAAAAATCCCTTTTTTTAATGTAATATTATTATGAAATATTCCATTTATATAATTTTAAGATTTATTTATTTGATATATAATAGATATTATTAAAAAATAATTGTAAAGGAAGATACTATATGACAGAAATGATAAAGAAACCTGAATTATTAGCTCCAGCAGGTAGTTTGGAGAAATTAAAAATAGCATTTCAATATGGAGCAGATGCAGTATATTTTGGAGGAGGAGCCTTTTCACTAAGAGCTACGGCACAAAAGTTTACATATGAAGAAATGAAGGAAGGAGTAGAATATGCACATAGTTTAGGAAAAAAAATCTACTGTACAGTTAATATAATGCCTAAGAATAGCGAAATAGATGCTTTAATTGAGCACTTAAAAAAGCTAGATGAAGTTGGAGTAGATGCTGTTTTAGTTTCAGATTTAGGTGTACTAGCGTTGGTTAAGAAGTATACTAATTTAGCAATACATATAAGTACACAAGCAAACACAACTAATTATGCAGCTTGTAATATGTGGGAAGAGCTAGGAGCTGAAAGGGTAGTACTAGCAAGAGAAAGCACACTGCAAGATATTAAGGATATACGTAAAAATATTTCTCCAGAGTTAGAACTTGAAATATTTGTTCATGGAGCAATGTGTATTTCTTATTCAGGAAGATGTCTTTTATCAAGCTATATGACAGGAAGAGATTCCAATAGAGGTGCATGTGCACAAAGTTGTAGATGGAAATATTCTTTAGTAGAAGAAAAAAGACCTAATGAATATTTCCCAATAGAAGAAGATCAGCATGGAACTTATATAATGAATTCAAAGGATTTATGTATGATTGAGCATATACCAGAGCTTATGCAAGCAGGAGCACAATCATTAAAAATAGAAGGAAGAAATAAAAGTGAATATTATTTAGCACTAGTTGTTAAGGCGTATAGACAGGCAATAGATTTATACTGTGAAGATCCAGAAAACTATAAGTTACCTAAAGTATTATTAGATGAAATGTATAAAGTAAGCCATAGAGAATACCATACTGGTTTCTTCTTTAATGAGCCAAAGCATGAAGGAATAATTTATAAAACAAATAACCATGTAAGAGAATATGATGTAGTGGCAATTGTTCATGAATATGATGAAGAAACTCAAATAGCTACATGTAAGCAAAGAAATAAGTTCTCAATGGGAGAAAAGGTAGAAATACTTTCTTCAAACTCTGATGGTGGAGAATTTGTAGTAGAAGAAATTTATGATTTAGAAGGCAATAAATTAGAATCATGCCCACACCCTGGAATGATGTGCAAAGTTAAGATTCCATACAAAGTAGAAAAGAACAGCTTTATTAGAAAAGAGCTTGTTTAATATACATTAAGGAACAATTTTATTGATAAAAAAGGCGAATTTTGTTAAAAAATTGTTTTATTATTAAAAATATAGCTTTCTTTAACGGTTCATATCCTTTACTAATTGTATATATGAAATTATAATATTACTGTGAAAAAAATAAATTTAAGAATTTAGTTTATTATTCTAAATAATAAACAATAGGGGGAATACATATGAAAAGTTTACTTTTAGTTACGTCGCCACCAGCTTGTGGAAAGACATTTGTTTCAAAAGAATTAGCGAAAGCGTTAAATCCAATAGTATACTTAGATAAAGATACTTTAATTGGATTATCTAAGCAAATCTTTGTTGTTGCTGGAGAAGAGTATAACAGAAGTTCCGATTTCTTTGAAGAGCATATAAGAAATTATGAGTATGATGTAGCGTTAGATTTAGCTTTAGAAGCTTTAAACTACTGTGATACAGCACTAGTAAATGCTCCATTTACTAGAGAAGTAAGAGATAAAGAATATATGGATAACTTACGTGAAAAACTTGCAGAAAGAGATGTTGAGTTAGTAGTAATATGGGTAGAAACAGATCCAGAAGTATGTCACCAAAGAATGATTGAACGTAATTCTGATCGTGATACTTGGAAACTAGAAAATTGGGACAAGTATATAAGCAGGTGTAATTTTGAAAAACCAGATATTCCAGGACTAATGGTATTTAAAAATTCATCAACAGAAGAATTCAATGAATCAATAGAATCAATGGTAAAACATTTTAGAGGATAATTTTATTCTTTTGTGTTAGAAAATAATCATCAATCTAATAAAAAAAGTAGATAAAATTAAACTTATCTACTATTTTTTATTAGCTATAATTTATATATGATTTTTAACATTTATAATATGCGTATCTTTGATATATACTCTAGGAAGTCTAGATTTAAGCATACATGTAACTTCGTAATTGATAGTGTCAAGTTTTTTGGCCATATCATCTGCATTATATTTAAGACCATTTTTTTCGCCAAGAAGAATTACTTCATCACCAATTTTTACATCTGGAATATTTGTTACATCGATCATAAATTGATCCATGCATATGCGGCCTATGATAGGAGCAAATTCACCTTTAATTATTACTTTACCATTTTCAGCAAGTTTTCTTAAATAACCATCGGCATAGCCAACAGGTATAGTAGCCACAATTGTTTCATTACTAGTTTTGAATGTTCTGCCATAACTTACATACATATCTTTTTCTAGAGTTTTTACATTAGTTATTGTTGCTTTTAAGGTTAAAGCAGGCTTTAAAGCAAGGTTATTTTTATCTATTTCATCGGAAGGATAATAACCGTAAAGGATTATTCCGGCCCTGACAGCATCTAAATAAGTATCAGGTAAATCAATAATAGCACCACTATTAGCTACATGCTTAAGAGGAATATCTATACCTCTTTTTTTTAGTGTATCCATCACTGATATCATCTTAGTAAATTGCTCATGACTATATTCTTTATCTTTTTCATCTGAAGTAGAGAAATGAGTGAAAATTCCTATTACCTCAATTCCTTCTAAGGAACAAATTTCAGCTATGTTATCAATTGATTTTTCATTAGGCAAGAAGCCAATTCTCCCCATTCCAGTATCAATGGCAATGTGAATTTTAGCCTTTTTATTAAGGGTTAAGGCTATTTTTGATAACTCTTTTGCATAATCTAAATCATAAACAGTTTGTTCAATATTATTATTAATAAGCTCTTCACCTAAGTATAAAGGTGTAAAACCTAAAATCATTACAGGTGCAGTTATCTTATTATCTCTTATTTCAAGAGCTTCTGAAATCATGGCAACAGCAAAGCGAGAAACCCCATTTTCCAGCAAGGTTGGAATTATATCTATGACTCCATGACCATAACAGTTTGCTTTTACCACTGCAATTAAGTCTTTATCGCCAATTAATTTTTTTATATTTCTTGTATTATAAGCTATTGCATCTAAATCTATTTCAGCCCATGCAGGTCTTAAAATCTTTTTCATTAATAACACCTCGTATAAATTTTTAACTCTAAAAGTATTATATTACAAATATATAATAAAGATAAGAACCACTAGGGATATTAATTAAGCTTATAGTGGTTCCTTTATATATAAGATATAAATTATAAGAAGTATATGGTATAATTTATATATTGTGCTAAAATTGATAATGATTTATAATATTTTTCAATGCTCAATACAAGTTTTCTAGATATTTAACAATAAGGAAGATATAAGCAATATAGAGTAGAATTTAATATTCTAAAAAATCAAAAAATATTTGATAAGAAAGAGGAAATTGTTTTATGATGAAGGATTTAATTTATACTATACCTAAAGAAAAACATACTAAGGAAAATATCAAAGCCATATTAAAAAGTCATTCAGAAATTAAATTTGTTTCATTTGTAGGTGTTGACTTATCAGGAAATGATACAGATGAAAAAATACCAGTAAGTCTTTTTTTAGATGATTTAGAATCATTTATCAATGGAGTTGCTGTACAGACAGATGGATCTTCTGTTGTGCTTCCAGGAATAGCAACTCTTAATAATGCTAAAGTTGATATGATAGCGGATTTAAATGCAAAATGGTTTGTTGATTATAATTATGATTTTATGGATCCAGAAACTCAAAAACCAATTGGTACACTAAGAATTCCTTGTTTCTTACACCACGATAATAAGGCAGTAGATTCAAGAAATATACTTAGCTCTTCCATAGAAACATTTAAGGGCAATCTATGGAATATATTTGATAATCATCCTGAAGTTCTAGCAGGATATAATATATCTAGAGATGATGTAGAAGAAATTATAGTTACTTCAGCCACTGAATTAGAATTTTGGGTTAAGACTCCTAATGATGTAGCTGAAATAGAACAGTTATCAACATCTCAAGAATTACATGAACATTATTGGACTAGAACAAAAGGAAGTGTTCGTACAGCTTTAGAAGAAACACTTATACTGATGGAACTTTATGGATTTGAGCCAGAAATGGGCCATAAGGAAGTAGGTGGAGTTAAGGCTAAGCTAAGCTCAAGTGGCGATTTTAATCATGTAATGGAACAAATAGAAGTTGATTGGAAATATGCAGATGCTGTTCAAGCAGCAGATAATGAATTATTTGTAAAGATACTTGTACAGGAAACATTTAGAAGAAGAGGATTGGAAGTTACGTTCATGGCCAAACCAATTGATGGAGTAGCAGGTTCAGGAATGCACGTGCATTTAGGAGTGAGCTTAAAGCTTAAGGATGGCAAGAGAATCAATTTATTCCATACTGATAAAGAACACTTTTTATCAATTATTGGCTATGGTGCCTTAATGGGAATATTAAAGAACTATGAAGTTATGAATCCATTTATTTCTTCAACTAATAATTCATTAAAGAGATTAAAACCAGGATTTGAAGCACCAGTATGTATTGTAACATCACTAGGAATTTCACCAAGCAATCCTTCAAGAAATAGAAGTATATTAGTTGGCTTGATAAGAGATTTAGCAAGTCCATTAGCTACAAGGTTTGAACTTAGATCACCAAATCCTCATTCCAATGTTTATTTAACAATGGCCACATCGTATATGGCAATGCTTGATGGTATACTATATGCAGTAAATAATAATAAATCTCAAGATGATTTATTAGCTGAAATATCTAAAAAATCAGGGGAAGCTGCAGATTATTTAGAAAAAGATAGAGAGTATAGAAGTGAAGAGGATGTCTTCGAAGCATTTAGTGATGAAGAAAGAGATAAATACTTTGGTAAAGCACCAGCAACAATTTATGAAAATATCAGTGCCCTTGCTAAATATCCAGAAAAGGTGCAAGTATTAAAGAGAAATGATGTATTAACTGAACAACTGATAGATAGTGTAAAAATGGCAGTAACTAATAGATGGATTTTAGAAATAAGCCATAGAGTAATAAATAGCTATGGAGATAAGATAAGAGGATATAAGGCTCTACATTCAGTTGACAAGGCCTTAGATTTAGATATAACTAATTGGACTAATATAAATAATTTAAGAGTTTATATAATGAAAGACACATATACAAATAAGAGTTTATTCACTAGGATAAAAGAAGCTTTTGATAAGAAAGATTTAGAACTTGCTTCTAATCTGTATATAGAGTTAGAAGAAAAAATGGAAGAGCTAAGAAAGTTATACTCTTCATATAAGAGAAACCTATTAGATATTTAATATAATTATGAATGATGAACTTAAATTCATCATTCATAATTCATCATTATTATTGGAGATACTCATAGAATCACTCCTTAAAAATATACAATAATTTCCTATAAATATTTATTATCCTAAAAACACAATAAAAATCTGATTATCCGCTAAAACACAGTATCTATCAGCATTTTCAAGGGAACAAATACATCAATTTACTACTTATTTACTAC